>NZ_CP095073.1:4165000-4240228 GCF_022919095.1 Halobacillus salinarum
GCTCTATCCAATTGAGCTACGGGCGCATCTCTTTAAGAGCGACATCTATCAATATATCATGTTAATTAATTCAACGCAAGAACTTTTTTTTGGTTGGTGCGGCCGAGAGGACTTGAACCTCCACGGGGTTGCCCCCACTAGGCCCTCAACCTAGCGCGTCTGCCGATTCCGCCACGACCGCAGATTGCAATATAAGTGCTGATCATGAGATAAAAGTGCGGGTGGAGGGACTTGAACCCCCACGCCGTGAAGCACTAGATCCTAAATCTAGCGTGTCTGCCAATTCCACCACACCCGCATGTAACTGATGAGCCATGGAGGATTCGAACCTCCGACCCTCTGATTAAAAGTCAGATGCTCTACCAACTGAGCTAATGGCTCAAAATAACTTAAGATGTGCAACATTTCTGTTTAAAAGCACAAGAAACATCATATAACTTTACCCGATGTTTGTCAAGATTAATCTCAAATAAAAATGGCTGGCCCAGCTGGATTCGAACCAGCGCATGACGGTACCAAAAACCGTTGCCTTACCGCTTGGCTATGGGCCAACGTAAATGGCGGTCCGGACGGGACTCGAACCCGCGACCTCCTGCGTGACAGGCAGGCATTCTAACCAACTGAACTACCGGACCTCATATGTAATTTAAAAGTGACCCGTACGGGATTCGAACCCGTGTTACCGCCGTGAAAGGGCGGTGTCTTAACCACTTGACCAACGGGCCTCGTTAGTCCTTATGAAATAATAATGGCGGAGAAGGAGGGATTTGAACCCTCGCGCCGTTTGCACGACCTACACCCTTAGCAGGGGCGCCTCTTCAGCCACTTGAGTACTTCTCCATAATGGCTCCACCGGTAGGATTCGAACCTACGACCGATCGGTTAACAGCCGATTGCTCTACCACTGAGCTACGGTGGAATAATACTAGAGAACTTGTATCAAAGCTCTTTCATAACGCGCCGGGACAACCAGCGACGATAAATATCTTATAACATTTCAGCCTTAATGTCAAACCCTTTTCGCATCAAATTTCATGGCTTTATGTAGCGCGAAAAAAGACATTTTTTAACACGGCTTAACTAATTTAACATGCCCTTAATCATTCGTCAATGATTAATTTCTTTCTTTAATAATTTCCCCCGGCATTTACCACAGGAATATCGGGACGTGTTCACTTTCCTTTTTCGATAATATTCCTGACCGCATTGAGTACATATATAGTAATGCTGAACGGTGTCCGCGTGGGATGGTAATGGTTTGCAAAATCTCGGTGAACCTGTTTCCTTCATTAAGCGTCTGAAATCTCTATCTCTGTGCTTATATCCTTTCCCCTCAATATGAAGATGATAATGGCAGAGCTCATGCTTAATAATACCAATGAACTCCTCTTGGTCTAATTCCTTCAAGTACTTCGGGTTTAATTCAATAACCCGCTTCGCAGGGATGTATCGTCCGCCTGTTGTCCGCAAACGGTGATTGAAGACGACTTCATCTTTAAAGGGTCTTGCAAACACCTCTTCTGATATTTTACACGTCCACTCCTTAAGCTTTTGATTGTTGATCTCCATTTGTCACGTTCCTTTCGTTCGGTGCATAGTTTATCATACGCTTTTGTGTTTCAGAAACTAAAAGGAGTGAACGAAATGCCCGGCTGGCTGAAAAAGCAAATCTGCGCTGCTTTTTTTAATAAGGATAAGTATCAAATAAAAATGCTGAATCAATGCTGGTATTTTTATCAGCAGCACTTAAAATAAACTATACCCGGAAGGAATCCCTCCGAGTATAGCCACTATTATTGAGGCAGCATCGTTAATGCGATGCGCTGTTTTTGTGTGTCTACGTTCTCAACCCATACCGTCACAACGTCACCTACGGACACCACGTCCATCGGATGCTTAACAAATTTATTTGACAATTTGGAAATATGGACAAGCCCGTCCTGTTTAACTCCTATATCAACAAAGACTCCAAAATCAACCACATTTCTGACTGTTCCTTCAAGCTCCATCCCTTGCTCCAAATCTTCCATTGAGAGTACGTTGGTTTTTAACAGCGGCTTAGGGAGATCATCACGAGGGTCTCTTCCCGGCTGAGTGAGTGACTTGATAATATCCTCCAGCGTCGGTCTCCCGATTTCCAATTCCTCTGCCGTTCTGGATAAATCCAGAGCTTGAAGCTGTTCCTGCATTTCCTTGCTTCCTAATTGATCAGTACTCAGATTTACCATAGCTAAGAGCTTTCTTGTAGCCTGATAGCTTTCCGGGTGAATGGATGTCCGGTCTAAAGGCTCTTCCCCATCTAAAATCCGCAGAAACCCTACACCTTGCTCAAACGTTTTAGCTCCTAGTCTCGGTATATTCTTTAATTCCTTACGCAAGGAGAATTTTCCGATTTCATCACGCTTCTTTACGATGTTATTTGCTACTGATTTGCTCAATCCGGAGACATATTGCAGCAGCGAGGATGACGCTGTATTTACATTTACCCCTACTTGGTTCACAGCTGTTTCTACGACAAAGGTCAGCGATTCATTCAGCTTCTTTTGGGTAACGTCATGCTGATACTGACCCACGCCGATTGATTTAGGATCAATCTTTACAAGTTCCGCAAGAGGATCCTGCACTCGTCTTGCAATCGATACGGCACTTCGCTCTTCTACTTGAAAATCAGGGAATTCTTCCCTTGCAAGCTTGGATGCAGAGTACACGCTTGCTCCAGCTTCGTTCACTATCATATAGGAAACATCCAGATTGTACTTTTGAATCATATCCGCAACAAACTGCTCAGTTTCACGCGAAGCTGTCCCGTTTCCAATCGCCATTAACTCAATGGGATACTGCTCGATAAACGAAAGAATCTGTTTCTCCGCACCCGCTTTATCATTTTTAGGTGGAGTCGGATACATGACTGCAATATCGAGTACTTTTCCGGTTTCATCAATTACTGCCAGTTTACAGCCTGTTCTGAACGCAGGGTCAATTCCCAGCACTACTTTCCCCTTCAAAGGCGGCTGCAGTAAGAGGCTGCGCAAGTTGCTGGAAAAAACATCAATCGCCTGTTCTTCGGCCATTTCCGAAAGAGAACTTCGAATTTCTCTTTCAACCGAAGGCTGGATCAATCGTTTATAGCTATCCTGAATGGCTTCCATTAATATGTCACGGACAGTGCCATTAGTGGAACGACGCAGCACCTGTTTTTCTAAATATTGAACGATCGTTTCTTCTGGCGGGTGGACCGTTACTTTGAGTACGTCTTCTTTTTCGCCTCTGTTTAATGCTAAAATCCTATGGGAAACGATAGAACGCACAGGCTCTTGAAACTCATAATACATCTCAAAGATGCCTTTCTCATCCTCATCAGCGTTTTTATCCTTTGATTCAATCGTTCCTTTTTGAAATGTCTGCTTTCGGATTTGATCACGGAAAGCAGGCTCATCAGAAATCCACTCCGCTATAATATCGTTTACGCCCTGGGTAATTTCCTCCAGGGTATGTAACTCATGTTCCTCCGACAAATAAGACTCAGCTTCCTGCTCATAATTAAATGTTTCCTGTTTCCATACAAGCTCAGCCAGGGGCTCAAGACCTTTTTCCTTAGCAATGGTTGCTTTCGTTCTTCGCTTCTGTTTATAAGGACGGTATAAGTCTTCTACTTTCTGTAGCTGATCCGCCGCTTCAATATCCTTTCGCAATTCATCTGTGAGTTTGCCTTGTTCATCAATTAAGCGAATCACTTCTTCTTTGCGCTGTGATAAATTCTGGACATAATTCCATTGATCTTCTATGGATTTGATTTGCACCTCATCCAGCCCGCCTGTCATTTCTTTACGATACCTGGCAATAAAAGGAACGGTATTCCCTTCACCAAGCATGTGAATGACTTGGGACACCGGTTGCTTACCAATCCCGGTCTGCTTCGTAACTAGGGCAAGCAAATCATCATTCAATTGTAAGTCGCTCACGAAATTCCTCCTTTTAACTACGGTCTCCATTGTATCAAATTCTTTAATGATTTACCTATAAATAAAGGCCTCACTCCTTCCTGCGGGAAGAAATAAGGCCTTTATTTATACTCCATAGCAATCAGTGTGGTATCGTCATCACGCGTCCCGCCATAGAGATCTTTATATCGTTGTGTGATTTTATTAATATCTTGTGTGATGGTGTCGCGAACAGATAGATTACGCTCATTTACCCCGTCTGAAAACATTAAAAAAATCATCCCCGAATGGACAACTCCTCGTGAGACTTTTAATTTTCTTGGGAACCCAGCCAGATAACCGGCTAATGGAATATTTCTTGTCCTGGTTCCATCTTTATTCACAATAATAACACCAATGTTCCCTATCGAAGAGTAAGAATAGGTTTTTGTATTCAAATCAATGCGAAGGACACCTAAGACAACGCCTCGTTTGCCTGTTAACGATTCGTTGCATTTACGTACCAAAGCTTCTACTTCCAAATTCGGATATTCTTCCATAACTTCCATGACAGCTTTAGATGATTCACTTGCTAATTCCCCGCTGCCAAGACCATCAGCCAGAGCACAAATAAAGGCATCTTCTGTTTCATTGTAGTAATAACTATCTCCACAGTAATAATTGCCTTTTTTGGGCTCTTGGTATACAGAAATCGTTACATGCTTGGAATCCTCTTCCACTAGAACACCTCAACTGATTCAGACTGCAGAGCTTCCCTCAGCTTTCTCAATGCACGCCTTTGCAGACGGGAAACATGCATTTGTGATATTCCCAGTCTCTCTCCCGTATCTTTTTGGCTCAAATTCTCAAAATACGTACATTGCAGAATTTCCTGCTCACGTTCACTGAGGATCGGCAGGACTTTTTCAAGAAGCATGCGCTGATCAATATGATTGTACCCATCTTCCTTATTACCGATTAAGTCAAGAATGGTCACCGTACTTCCATCAGAATCCGCCTCAATTTTACGATCCACTGAAAGGGCTTTGTAGCTCTTACCCATTTCCATCGTTTCCAGAACATCTTCTTCAGAGACGCCTAAATGATCAGCAATTTCTATAACGGAAGGTGACCTCTGAAGGGTATTCGTCAGCTCCTCTGCCGCTTTTTTTATTTTTGGTCCAAGCTCTTTGATTCGCCTTGGAACATGAACACTCCAGGTTTTATCACGGATGAACCGTTTAATCTCACCAATAATCGTGGGTATGGCAAACGATTCGAAGGATTTGCCATACTCAGGGTCATAACGACGAATAGCAGCCAATAACCCGAGCATTCCTACTTGGACTAAATCTTCGTGTATAGTGCTGTTCTTAGAATATTTGCGCGCAATAGATTCTACGAGATCGTTGTAAACGAGAACTATTTTTTCTTGGACTTCTTCGTCCCGCGGGTTTTCTTGTAAATGCTGGATCCATTCGTATACTTCGTCGTTATGATGATGAGATCTGGTCGCCATCCTGACCCACCTCAGTTTCGCTTAGATATTTTGTCATTAATACAATGACTCCATATTTACTGTTGATCTCGACTTTATCCATTAGCGCATCAATCAGGAACAGCCCAAACCCACCTTCACGAAGTTCTTTTATATCATCATTCTGCTTATACGGCCCGATATCTTCTTTGATTTCTCCTAAGTCAAAACTGCCGCCGTGGTCCGCTACCATCACTTCTAAACGGTCTTCATATATGCCGAATCCAATAGTAATCTCGCCTTCGCCCGTTTCCTTGTAGGCATGCTTTACACCATTGGTAATTGCCTCTGAAATAGCTACCTTTAAGTCCTCAATATCTTCGTAGGAAAAGCCCATGCGATTAGCAATCCCGGAAGTGCTCAAACGAACAACTCCCACATATTCAGCCTTAGCAGGGACCTTTACTTCAACAAAATCAAATGGTTCCATGATTACATCCCACCTCGTACCGTAGAGTCGATGTTCATAATTTCTGTCAGGCCGGTAATCTTAAACAACCGATATACGCGTTCCTGCATTTGCACAAGCTTCAACTCCGTATCATGTTCCTTCGTGGACTTAAGCGCACTAATAAACACTCCAAGTCCAGTTGAGTCCATATAATTAACCTCTTGCAGATCGACTTCCACGGTTTGTCCATCTTCTTTAGTTAGTGGCAGCAAAGCTTCTTTTAATTTAGGAGCCGTAAATGCATCTACTTCTCCTGCGAGTGAAACATAAGCGGTGTTTTCTTTATTTGTAACATCAATCGTTAAATTCATTCTATACAGCCTCCTGTTAAATTAAAGTCGATCAAAAGAGGAGTTCCCGCTATACACAAAAGTTAAACATTTCTTCTCAGGATGATGAGTGTAAAGTCATCTCTCAGCTGAAAATCCTGCAGGCGCTCAAAATACTTATACACTTGTTCTACAATCTCCTGAGCAGGCAGATGCGTGTACTTGTTTATGACATGAAGAATCTCTTCCTGTTCAATAAAGCGGTCACCCTGCCGGCATTCTGTTACTCCATCGGTAAGCAGAATAATCATATCCCCTTTTTCAACTTTTCGTTGATATTCTGTATAAGAGGCTTCAGAAGAAACACCCAGTACTAGGCCGGAAGCTTCAATTTCTTCGTATTCATCCTTGTCCTTATGGTAATAAAAACCAGGCTCGTGCCCGGCGGATGAATAGTAGAATGTATGATCCTTTGTATCATAGAGGCCATAAAACATCGTAATGAACATGCTCGCATCGACATTCCGCTCAACCACGCGGTTCAAGCTTCCTAAGATGACACCTGGGTCCATACGCAGTTCAGGAAAACTATCCATCGAATATTTAATCATAGACATACATAAGGCAGCAGGAACGCCTTTACCGATAACATCGGCTATAGCGACACCAAGGGCCCCCTCGCTGTCTTGGACAAAGTGATGGTAATCACCGTTCATCTGCTTGGCAGGTACGCTGATGGCTCCGACTTCCACTTCCTCCATCTCTGGTTTTTTAGTGGACAATAACGTTTTTTGCATATTTGCAGCGACGGATATTTCTGATTTTAATTCCAGTTGTTTTTCACGCAGAGATTGATATTCCTGATAAGCTAAACCATAGGAAATCATTGTCTCCAGGAGAAAATTTAAAGAAGATTGAATATACTCAGGCATATCCGGGTATAGCTCTTGTAAAGACTGGATATGAACATTAATAATTTCCTCTGGGGAGATGTTATGCTGCATGGAATGCTTACTGAATTGCTCGGCTTGATAAAGAGCTTGTTCATCTTTAGTTTGGATATATTCTTGAAGCAGTTCTTTATAGTTTTCCAAATCAAGCTTTAATGTACTCATCGTTAACCTCCTCTAACGGAGCCATTTAATTACTTTTATTTCTGTACCTTTGCCTTCTTCAGAATGAATATCAAATTCATCCATCAGGCGCTTGACACCAGGCAGTCCTGCTCCGAGTCCCCCTGAAGTGGAGTAGCCGTCTTCCATAACCTGGCTTAATTCCTTAATCCCTGGTCCATTATCCATAGCGATAATGCTCATTCCTTTATGGTTGACTTCTTCTATCACTTCGAAACAGATTTTACCAGTTCCGGCATATAAGTAAATATTTCTGGCCAGTTCGGAGATTGCCGTAGCAATACGCGCTTGATCTACCGTGCCAAAGCCTGTTTTTCTGGCGACATCACGGCCCAGCTGTCTCGCTCCGACAATGTCCCACTCCTTTTTGATATTGACACAGGATTGGAAGTCCATACCTACTCCTCCAATTCCTGACGAAGTTTAATCAATCCTTGTTCTAAATCTAACGCAGTAGGGACATCCTGCAGATGTATTCCTAAATCAATCAGCGTCATGGCCACAGCTGGCTGAATGCCGGTGAGCACGACCTTCGCTCCCATCAAGTCGGACATCGTCACAACGTCACCTAGTACTTTGGCAATGAACGAGTCGATGATGTCAACTGAAGTCAAGTCGATGACTACACCTGTTGAGCCGCTTTCGTGGATTTTTCGCAGAAGATCTTCTTGAAATTGAATGGCGGTTTGATCGTCGAGGTCGATTTGTATGGAAATGAGTAAATAATTGTGCAGTTTTAAAATTGGTATTCTCACAGTATTCACTCCCTGTTTAATGAATCGATTAATTTTTCGATATTTTCGTCGTTATTTTCTTTTTCCACGATGCTGCGATTGGTTAATTCAAGTGCCGTTTGGAACCCTTTCCGCAAAGAACTTTTCGTAGGAAACTTACCTAGGTCAATCCCAAGATTGACAATCGTCTGGGCAATTTCCGGCCGAATCCCTACAAGGATGCAGCGGGAACCGATTAACCGGACGGCTTCAGCTGCCTGAATAATATGATGGGCAACCATCGTATCCACCACCGGAACACCTGTAATATCAATCAGCACAACTTCAGCGTTATGCTTAATCACTCCATCGAGCAGGTTTTCCATAATCAGCTTAGCTCTCTCTGTATCAATCGTACCGATTAAAGGCATGATCGTAATGTTTTCCATCACCGGAATAAGCGGTGCAGACAACTCCTGTAAAGCCACCCGCTGAAGTGAGACAATGTGCTCCCAGCTGCCGGAGTATTCATTGACAAGCTGGTTAATAACTGGATCTACCCAGCCGTCTACTTTACGGAGTACTTCAGAGAAATAATCCGAATCAATACTTTCGGATTGTTTTAAAATGAAGTCCGTAATTACACGGCGGAATACTTGCATGCCGTCTGTCAAATAACTCAGCGGCCAGCCTAGGTTTATAAGCCGTTCTGCAAATTTTTCGAGATCAGCAGAAAGCCCCTGTTTTTCTATACTGGAAAAAATCACATTCACGAATTCCCTGTTCGTGCTTTCAAACATCTCATCGGAAATAGTCGCGGTGTAATCAAATTTCTTATGAGCCTGGATTTCTTCAAGCCACATTTGTACAATGTCGTTGCTGTGTTCCAAAACTACATCCTTTATATTCTCGTCCATCTCTCTACCTCCACCTGATGCTCCCTGATTTTTTACTGCCGTCGAATTGATATCCAAATATAATGTTATCAAAAATTTGTGGTTTAATATACTAATTACCATTATTCTATACTGCTTTTAAGAATAACGCCATCCAACTTAACTGATGTAACCCAAACTTAAACGAAAAATAAAAAAGAAGCCGCCTTTGCCAGACAGCTTCATTTAAAAATCAATTAATCCAAGACTAATTTGCAGCGCTTCATTTACGCGCTGCATCATAGGATCATCAAGTTGAGTAATCTTGTCGGTCAAACGTTGTTTATCAATCGTTCTGATTTGCTCCAGCAGGATTACTGAATTTCGTTCAAAACCATATTTGGCTGCATCAATTTCAACGTGTGTAGGTAGTTTGGCTTTTTGTATTTGCGCTGTAATCGCGGCAACGATTACGGTAGGACTAAAACGATTGCCGATGTCGTTTTGAAGAATGAGTACTGGACGAACCCCGCCTTGTTCAGAACCCACCACCGGGGACAAATCAGCGAAATAAACGTCTCCTCGTTTGACTATCAATGGCTTCACACCCCGCCCACTAATTGCTCCAGGGTGTGTTCTGCCTCCTCTTCAGCCTGAAACGCTTCTGAAGCGATGTTTAAGTTAATTTTTGCCATCTCCATGTAGCCTCTGCGCATTGTCTCTCTAATATGGCGCTGCTTTTTCTCACGCAAATACATTTTTGTTGCTTGACACATGAAATCGCTCCGATCACTGTTTTCGAGTTGAATAAAGCCATCCACTTCATTGAGTAGGTTATCCGGAATCCGAATGACAATCTCCTGCATGCTGTCGGACAAAACCATACACCTCCACCATCTTCTCTTAAAAGAAACCAGTCAATAATTCCAATATAAGTTTATCATTCAGGAGAGGCTATTGCAAAGGCGTCTTGGAATTTTTTCGTAAAATATGAAGCCTGTTCGCCCTTCTTCTGGATATTTGTTGAATTCTGCATGTCACATCATAATGAATTCTCAACATCTATGATTCGGCCATCTCTTAAATATACGCGAGGAACCCGTGAACTAATCATACAAGGTATCTCATAATTTATGGTTTCTAAATGGGCAGCTACTTCATCTGCACTAACCTCTGCTTGTTGTTCTTTACCAATTAAGGTAACCATTGTACCTACAGGATATTCCTGATCCAGACGAATCATAAATTGATCCATGCAGATCCGTCCCACAATCTGGTGTCTTTTGCCATCAACAATAACATCCATGCCTTGCAGCTTACGGATCCACCCATCTGCATATCCGAGCGGAACTGTCCCGATCCACTCTTCGGAAGAGGTCCTGTAAGTGGCACCATAGCTGACAGCTTCTCCTGCTTCCATTTTTTTAACGTGGACCAATCTGCTTTTTAGGGCAAACGCAGGTTTTAAATCGATCGGTTTTTCTTTTTTGACAAGCGGAGAAGGGTATAGGCCGTACATACTGATGCCGTACCGGACAAATTGCTTCATTTGCCCAGGAAATCGCATACTCGCAGCACTGTTTCCGGTATGGATAAAGAAGGGCTCTTTCCAAACTTCTCTTAAATGCGTCATCAGCGATTCAAACCTCTGGGATTGCTCTTCATAATAATCAAGTTCTTCCTCATCTGCAGTTGCAAAATGGGTATAAACGGCTTCCAGCTGGAATTGGCTGGTCTTTCGAATAAACGAAAGAATTTCATCCATTTCTTCGTTCGATCGTATGCCGATCCTCCCCATACCGGTATCCCATTTCATATGAACCTTTAAAGGGGTAGGCAGCTGCAGTTCACTTACTTTCTGGAGCCACTCCGCCTGAAAAACCGTCACGCTGATTTGGTGGCTGGCAGCAACCGGTGCATCCTCCGGACGAATCCAGCCCATAACCAGGATAGGAGCTTCAATACCCGCCTCTCTTAATTTAATCGCTTCATCCAGCAAAGATACGGCAAGCGCTTCAGCTCCGGATTTCAAGGCTTGCTCGGCAACCTGGACATCTCCATGGCCGTAGGCATTTGCTTTTACGACAGCATAAACCTTCGTCCCTTTATAGAGCCTGTTCTTGAGTTGTTTTATATTGTAATCAACGGCAGAAAGGTCGATTTCTGCCCATGAGTCCCTGTAAAAAGTTTCGATCGACAAAGGTCTGACTCCTCTCTTCATCCAATATCTTTCTATTATTGAACGAGGGGCAGACCGTGTCAAATCCTTAAAAATAAAAGCAGACCGCTAAGCCTGCTTACCAAAGATTTTATTTGACCGCGTGATTATTGATCGAGCTTGCCACTGACACCATTTCTTCTTCGGTTAATTGATCACTCGCCAAATGGAAGGTTGTGCCATTTTGCGTCCATTCAAGATGCTGGTCCGCAAGCGCACCGATGACGCCGTCTGAAAGCTGTACCGGATCACCATTCACGTGGACAGAAGTCTGGGCACTAGCCGCTTGAACGTCAGCCGTTTCTTGAATGAGGGTGAAATTCTTTTCTCCTGTATAATTCATAATGACACGGTTTCCGTCCTCCGTACTCATTTCCTGTTCATCAGCAAGCTCGGCCCCGTAGGTTTCTTCAGGATAAAGAACCTCCGACACCTGATTTTCCTCCATGTTTGCGACAGGCACCTCTGCTGTTGCCATCGCCATGTTTTTATCGACATCAAAGTCTTCTTTTTTCAGTGAATCGTCTTTCGAAAAATTAGAGAATTGGACTTCCACTAGTGCGTTCATATCCTGGTCAAAGACTTTGACCATAACCGGCTGGTAAGATTTTTTATCAAAATAGATCTCTTGATAAGGCAGTGTTTTATTGTTTTGATAATTGGTTTTCGTTTTAAAGACGTAATGGTTTTCCGTTGTGTTGAATTCCGCTTCTGAATCAGCTTTAATATCTTTGATCAAAGAGGCATACAAGTATGGCTGGCTTGTGTTCTGCGGCCAGTCACTCTGGAACTTGAAGCTCTTGTTCAGAGCTGGAGTGAGGACGTAAACGCCGCTGCCATTTTTCAAAATGATCTGGCTCCCCTTTTCATCCTGGTCATTTTGAAGCTTGACCCGGTAAAAATCATCTTTTTTATGCCAGACTTGAATATGATATTGCTGCTCTTCTTTCCCGGTCCGCATTTTCATATTGGCGTCCGTTTTATATCCAGCCATATCGCTTGCCTTTTGTTCAAGCTTTTTCAACACATCTTCTTTGGATTGCTGTCCGCACGCACTTAAGGCGAGCATGGCAAACAACGAGGCGAACAAAAGGATTAGAAAACGTCTTTTCATTAACTCAACTCCTTTGTCTCAACTGAGGACAAAGGGAACGCATCACTTTACTAAGAAAATATACGGAAGGATTGGGACAGTCCTTCTATGACATCTGTAGCAAGCAGACCCGTCTTAGAATGCGACGCTTCCGTTAGAAGCTCGGCCGTCGAGCCGTGGATGAAGCACCCATTGCACAGGCCGTCCATAAAGGATTCGCTCTGAAGCATCATTGCAAGCAGGATTCCCGACAGGACGTCGCCGGTTCCTCCTTTTGCAAGTCCTGCATTGCCGGACACATCTACACGCTGATCTCCCTCTGGGGACGTAATGATCGTCGCCGGTCCTTTTAGAACGAGGTAAACCCCATGGGAACAAGCAAACTCCTTTGAGTAAGCAAATGGCGACTGCATCACTTTGGAAATCGGTTCGCCTGTCAAATGGGCAAACTCTCCAGGATGCGGCGTCAACACGATCGGTGCAGACCGTACTTCTACATCCTCAAGCAGTTCCTTCACTTGATAAAGGCCATCCGCATCAATTAACAGCGGAACATTGAGCTCGGCCAGCAGTTCACTCATAAGCTCCTGCACTTCCGAATTCCGGCCGATTCCCATTCCCACAGCAACTCCATCGAATTGCTGGAAATCCTCAACAGCATGTCCGGTAATTGCGCCGTCTTTTTCATTCATCGGCAAAAACGTAGCTTCCTGGACATATGAAGAAACAGATGGAATGGCGCTTTTTGCAGTAGCAACCGTTACCAGTCCTGCACCGCTTCTTAGAGCTGCTTTCGCTGACACCGCAATAGACCCCGGCATGGAATAAGACCCTCCGATGATGAGTCCTCTTCCATGACTGCCCTTATGCGAGTCTGCACCTCTTTTCGGCAAGGTCCTTTTCACATCATCCGCTTGCCAGACGACCCTTCTCCCTTTGTTCTTATACTTGACAGGGAGTCCGATTTCCACAACCTCCACTTCCCCGTAATAAGGGCGGGTATGCTGTAGAAAAGCGCTCATTTTTAGAGCCGCTATCACAATGGTGTGGTCCGCCCGAAATCCATCGAAGTCCACCACACCTTCATCTGCCGGTACCCCTGTTGGAAGATCAACAGCAATACGGCAGCAGGATTGCTGATTGGCGAGCTCAACAATTTCCTTTAATGGTGATCGCAACGGTCCATTTGCACCTATGCCTAACATAGCATCCACCAACACATCGGCGGATTGCATCGCAGCTGTGAATTCTTCCCAGTCTTCAAGCTTTAGGAGCGGGTAATTTGAGGCTGAATAGATTTCTTTGTGAAGCAAAGCATCACCAGAAATTTTTTCATCCGGCACCACCTGCCAGGCTTGCACATGATAGCCTCTGTTAAGCAGAGTCCGTGCGAGGACAAATCCATCCCCTCCATTGTTTCCTGCTCCAATGAGCACTAAAATTCTATCGTGCCTCTCTACCTTTCCCTCCACTGCCCGGGCTGCTTCACGGCCGGCACTTTCCATCAACACTTTCCCTTCAATTCCAGCTGACTGGATAGCCAGCTGGTCCCAGTCGTACATTTCTTGTGCGGTGACAATCTCCATTTCGTTCCCTCCTACCCGCATTACAATGTTATGAGACAAACTATGTAATTATGTCATTTCACCTTTCTTCAACAATTACCTGCGCCATAGCATGAGATAAACTATGAGAGATTGATACCCAGATGGTAAGCTTCTCATAGCCCTTTACACGAACGCGCGGGGCTCCTTCAGGATTTGGCAAAATTTCAATGTCCTGAAAACTAAGTTTTCCGATGCCGGTATGAAAAGCTTTTGCTACGGCTTCCTTCGCCGCAAATCTTCCAGCCAGAAATTCATGCTGGCGCTTTTCTTTCATACCTGTATAGATATTGAACTCTTCAGGAGTTAATATTCGTTGAACAAACCGCTGATTTCGCTTTATACTTTGATTAATACGATCAATCTCAATAAGGTCTACACCAATTCCCTGGATCATTTTCATCTTCCTTTACAATGAAACTAGTTGTAGTATACCCGATAACCTCTCTCTTAAAAAAAGAATAATAGCTGGAAATTTCGCTTATATTGACGAGTATAAGGGTTTTTAAAGGAGAATCGACTAATGTTTGTACGTACAGAAAGCTTTAAAGAATTTATTCGTTTTTACCCCATTGTATCCGCCTTAGTAATCATCCATTTTGTTCTCTGGCTCTTGATTAGCGTGCTTCACTTCGGTTTTGCAGTTCAGCTTTACCAGCAGGGGCTTGGAGTGAACCTGCTTATTTCCCAAGGGGAATACTGGAGACTGATCACCCCGGTTTTCCTTCACGCAGGGTTTGCTCACGCTTTATTCAATTCATTTTCCCTCGTCCTTTTCGGTCCTGCTTTGGAACAGATGCTCGGGAAAACAAAGTTCATCCTCTTATATTTATTTGCAGGTTTTGCCGGTAACCTCGGCACTTACATCGCAAGCCCGGAATCCTACACGGCTCACTTAGGAGCTTCCGGCGCTATCTTTGGTCTATTCGGCGTTTACATTTTCATGGTGTTTTTTAGAAAGCATTTAATCGATCAAGCCAATGCCCAAATCATTACTGTCATTTTCATATTAGGTGCGGTGATGACATTTCTTCAGGCTAACATTAACGTGCTCGGCCATATTTTTGGGTTTCTTGGGGGATTGGCCGCCGCGCCGATTGTTTTAAGAAATGTACAAGGATTTTCTTTATCGCAGATCCGCTCCAGAAGTTCAAGCCCGGGAGGGTTCAGCTTTAACCCCAATCGTCACAGTAGAAGGAACCGTTCGCTTAAAACCGCGGGCCGCTACCTCTTTTGGGGACTTATTATTTTTCTAGTTGCCATTTACGTATTTTCGAATTTCTTGTAAAAAACTTTACTGAAATAACAGGAGCTTACACCCTCGCTCCCATCATAAAAAAACTGGCAGACTAGAATGTCTGCCAGTTTTTTATTAATTTACGTTAGAATTACGCTTTTTATTCTGAAAGCCGTGTTTCCCTTTGCTATTAAATTTACGATTGCGTGATTTATTATTGCCGCTGCGTTTAAAATTACGATTGCCATCTTTACGATAGTTTTTCTTGTTTTTGTTCTTATCGCGCTGTGCGCCTTTTACACTGATCGGCTGAACTGAAGTTAAGCGGACAGGCACTTCGTCACGTTCTTTTGTCAGCAGTTTAAGAGCTGCTGCCACTACTTCTGATGCATCGTGGTCCTGCAGCAGTTGATCAGCCGCTTGATGGTACTTATTCAAGTCGTTAGCATCAATGGTTTCTTTAATTTTGTCTACAGCTACCTGCTGCTGGCCCCGCTTAGCTTCATCAGATGAAGGCACATGTAAACGTTCCACTTTTTTCTTCGTGAGTTTCTCGATCAAGTGAAGCTGCGCTTTTTCTCTCGGTGTTACAAAAGAGACTGATTCTCCCTTACGTCCAGCACGGCCAGTACGGCCAATTCGGTGAACATAGCTTTCCGGATCCTGTGGAATGTCAAAGTTATAGACGTGAGAAACATCGGATATATCAAGTCCGCGTGCAGCAACGTCTGTTGCTACTAAGATTTCAATGCGGCCGCGTTTAAATTTATTAAGCACAGACATCCGTTTCCCCTGAGTTAAGTCTCCGTGAATCCCTTCCGCTCTGAATCCGCGTGCTTGCAAACCGTCAGATAACTCATCGACACGGCGTTTCGTACGGCCGAACACAATGGCTAATGCCGGTGCGTGAATATCAAGCAGACGAGTCAGCGTATCAAATTTATGCTTCTCAGGGATTTCTACGTAGTATTGGTCAATATTTTCAACGGTCATTTCTTTTGATTTTACTTTTACTTCTTCAGGCTTTTTCATCAGCGTTGTGGCGATATCGCGGATTTCCTTAGGCATCGTTGCTGAGAAAAGCAGCGTTTGACGATGTTCAGGCAACGCTTTTAAAATGTCGCGGATATCGTCAATGAAACCCATATTCAGCATCTCATCAGCTTCATCCAATACTGCTGTATGCACATTCTCAAGTTTAATCGTTTTTCTGCGGATGTGATCGAGTAAACGTCCAGGTGTTGCGACGACAATTTGATTGTCGCGTAAAGCACGGATTTGACGCTCCATGTTAGAGCCGCCGTAAATCGGTAATGTGCGAATGCCTTTGTTTTTTCCAAGGCGGTTAACTTCTTCCGCAACCTGAATAGCCAATTCACGTGTCGGGGCAATGACTAATCCTTGAACAGCCTTTAAATCTTTATTGATCTTCTCGATCATCGGAATTCCAAAAGCTGCTGTCTTACCAGTACCTGTCTGAGCCTGACCGATTACGTCCTTGCCTTGCATCCCAAGCGGGATGGTTTGTTCTTGAATGGGTGTGGTTTCCTCAAAGCCCATATGATTCAGAGCTTTTAAAACTGGGTTTGATAAACCTAATGATTGAAATGTTGTCACTATTTGTTCATACTCCTTTAAAATAAAATCTTCTACCTTATATATAGAAAACATGTAAAAAAAGCCTTCTGCCCCACGACACGGAAAGGCTTCTAAAATACCTGCCTGATAGATTAACTAATCTTAACACACATGACAGTTTTAATTCTACACATTTTTTCTATGCTTTTCAAACCTAATAATGATAAAATGAGTAAAAAATGATGTCTTCCCGAGGAGGGATCCAATGGATAAGCCTCCATTTCACCCATATATTCTGCTTGCTATCGGTGTCATATCCATTTCAACTGCAGCTATTTTTGTAAGACTTGCCGGGGAAGCCCCTGCATCTGTTACAGCTTTTTACCGATTGTCATTAGCTGTTATTATTATGGCCCCATATATAGGCTGGAAATACGTAAACGAATTTAAAAAAATTGTATTAAAAGATTGGCTTTTGGCGATTTCGGCAGGAATTTTCCTGGCTTTCCATTTTATTCTATGGTTTCAATCACTCCATTACACATCAGTCGCAAGTTCCGTAGTACTCGTCACTCTTCAGCCGATCTTTGCCTTTATCGGCACGTACCTTTTTTTCCATGAACGATTTACGGTTGGAGCCGTGCTGAGCATGGTGATTGCGATTACCGGAAGCGTCATCATCAGCTGGGGAGATTTTCAAATCAGCGGAATAGCGCTCTTAGGTGATCTTATGGCATTAGCAGGAGCAGCCATGGTTACGGGTTACTTTCTACTGGGACAAAACCTGCGCAAGCGGCTCTCGTTAATGACCTATACCTTTTTAGTGTACGGAATGGCTTCTATTACACTTCTCGTATACAATCTGCTGCTGAGTCAGCCGCTGGTAGGCTACTCTTCAAGCCAGTGGCTCGTATTTTTAGCTCTTGCCGTTATTCCTACATTCTTAGGGCATTCCCTGTTCAATTTTACCTTAAAGTGGCTGAGCACCTCTACGCTCTCGATGACTATTCTGATAGAGCCTATCGGAGCCTCTCTGCTTGCTTACGTCATTCTAGGTGAAGGAATCACCTGGTTTCAATGGCTTGGAGGAGCCATCGTTATTTTTGGTTTGATGCTGTTTATATTCAGTACGTCAAAGAAAGTTAAACCTATGCTTACGCATGCTTCTAAAAAAGAAAGAGGTGTATAAATGCCAGTACAATTAATTGTTGACGGAGGCGGCGACTTTCCTGCTTCCTTTCTCAAGGATCATCACATTCAAATCGTTCCTCTCAACCTTCATTTAAAGGAGGAGCAATTTAATACGGAGAAGCTTTCTCTCCCCAAATTTTATGAACTGTTAAAGCAGTCGGATGAATTGCCAAGATCTTCATCCCCGAGCCCGCACGATTTTTACGAAATCTATAGGCAGACGGACCCAGCTCATTCAATCCTGGTTTTAAGCCTTACTAAAGGTTTGAGCAGCACTTATGAAAACGCTGTTATGGGGAAGGAAATGCTGCTGGATGAGGAACCCGAACGAGAAATTGCTGTCTTGAATACGAAAACAGCTTCCAGCGGGATCGCCCTTTTGGCAGCTGAAGCCCAAGATCATATTGAAGAAGGCATGCCATTTCAGACGCTCGTCCACCATATGGAAGAAAGAATCAGGAAAGTAGCCACGTTGTTTATCCTAAAGACGCTGGACAATGTAATAAAAGGCGGCCGCCTGGACAAAGTAAAGGGCAGAATTGCGAAAACCCTGAATATAAAGCTGCTTATGCGCGGAAACGAAGAAGGCGAAATCGAAGTAACCGAAAAAGTGCGCGGCACTAAGAAGTCCATTCGACGTTTCATCGAGCAGATTGGTGAATATACAGATGCATTTGAAGACAAAAGATTTGCCATCGCTCATTGTAACGATGAAGACCACGGACTGGCCGTAGCTGAAGCTATAAAAACAAAATATCCTTTTAAGCAGGGATTATTTATGGAAATGGGACCGCTCATTGCCACTCATGCTGGAGAAGGCGGGCTAGTGCTTGCCTTCTTTAAGGATTGAAGGATTGATTGACGTCAGAGGGATACCCCCTCTGACTTTTTTATGGAGAAAGCAAGCGGCTTGCAGCTTCTCGTTCACTTGATTCCCTTAGTCTCTCCCCTTTAATTTTCTGATAGAAAAGTAAGAACCTTGTCACAAAGCTCCTCCCTGTCATCTCCATGGCAAATCAAATGCTTGGACTTTGGTAAAAACACGACCTCTTTTTCAGCTGCAGGTATTTCTGCTTTCAAGAAATTAGCGGTCGCTTTTGGAACCATCCCGTCCAAGTCCCCTTGAATGATTAAGACCGGGCAGTTGACTTTATGAAGAGACGGCCGGGTGAATTTCACACATTTCATAAATTCAAATGAAGAAAAGAAGTAGGTATCCTTCAGCTTACGCTGATAACGAAGAAACAGCTCATTCGATGCCAGTTCTTTGCGGACGGCGTCTACTCCCATCTCTACAATGTCTTTAAACATTTGAGGAAGACTAATATACTTCCCTGCAGCTGAAAGCAGCACAAGCCGTTTGATTTCATATTTTGCAGCGAGGTAAGCTGCGATCATCCCGCCCATGGAAAATCCGACAAGCAGTAAAGTATCGTTTCTTTTCTTAAGATCTAAAAGAGCAAGCTCTGCTGTAGCGATCCATTCCTGATAATAATGACCTCTTAAGTCAAGGTCTTCTCCATGTCCAGGCAGGGTTGGAGAAGCAAGCTCCCAATCCGTGTTTGTTTGTAAGAATTCCACTAAAGGACGCACTTCCTCGGGGCTTCCCGTATACCCATGAATGCACAAACAGCCAATACTCATTTTTCTTTTCACCACCTAAATATTTCGCTTCACGAAACAACTATATCACAAATTTTATTATTCATCTTTCTTCAGGATTCAGCCATTCATGCTTGTCCCGCGATACGCAGACGAAGCCGAACCTATGTATAAAAACAGCGCGCCTTAGCGCGCGTTATTTTATTCCTTTAACAAACGTGCCTATCCCTTTTACAATTGGCGATACCTGCTGAACAGTTTTCACTACTTGCCCTGTAGTCGACATCATCTTCTCAAAATCTATTTCCCCATTTTCATCCTGAAAATACGTCATAAATCCTTTCGGGAAGCCTGCTTGCTTAGCCGCTTCAGCATTTTCACCATATACATCGTTTTCAGTATATCCCGGATAGCCATAACCATACATATAAGGGTTTTGGTACATGGACGATCCAGCATTCATTCCATAAGTTCCTTGCATTTGATTGGGATTGGGATTGGGATTAGGATTAGGATTAGGATTGATATTAGGATAGGTAAAGTTATAGGGAGAATAATTATAAGGATAAGTCTGGCGGTAGTTTACATTATTCCACCCGTACCATGAATTTTGATTTGGTTGCATTGGTATTCCACCTCTGATGTTTATTTCATACTTCAGCCTATGAAGAAAAGCAAAAAAAGTGAAAAAAACCAAGTGATATTGAATCACTTGGTTTAAGAATAATGCATAGCATCTGTATCGAGAAAACGCTCCTCATAAGGAACCCTTAAAGTACGTTTGAGTTTATTTTCCTGGTAACCTAAGATCTGTTCTTCATCTATGAAAGTAGCCGGTGTTCCATATACTTTCTTTTTTTGGAGTTCCTTAAAATACTCTCGATTGCTCGATATATTTCTCTCTTCGAACTCAATCTCCCATTCCGATAGCTTTGAAACAACTTTCTCACAATTGGAGCAGTTATTGCTCGTATATACAATAACCCTCTGGTTGCTCATAGCTGTCCTCCCCTTCCAAGGTAAAACTATGCAATTATATGATTGCTCACAGTTTTTTTACCCTTATACCCATGACTTAAAACCTATAAATTTCATTTATTTAATAATCTTTTTTAACGGTTTGTGAATGGTTTGCAGGAGAAGATTCATTACGCTTGGATGAATTAAATCGTTAATGGGCAAGGAATTCCTGAAGCGGCTGCGTCCCCTGGAGGACATCAAAGCTTTTATTCTCTGCTCTTGGAACGGAAAGCAGATAAACCAGTGCTTCAGCTGCGTCTTCGCGTGAAATTTGGCCGAATTCCTTCAGATGTGCAGCTAGTTCAACCTTTCCGCTTCCTGGTTCATCAGTTAAACCGCCCGGCCGTAAAATCGTGTAATTCAAACCGGATGCTTTTAAATATTCATCGGCTCTGTGCTTCGCATATAAATAATGTCTCATGCCGCCCGGGCCTATTTGAGGGCGGTCCGCTGCCATCGAACTTAGCATGATAAAACGCTGAACGCCATAATGCTTGGCATGGTCGACCGCCTTGATTGCTCCTTCTTGATCCACTAAAATCGTTTTGTCCGCTCCTGTATCCGGCCCTGAACCAGCCGCAAAAATGACAGCTTCCACCCCGTAAAACGCTGATTCAAACCCGTTCTCAAGGTTTCCCAATACCGTTTTTACTCCCTTAGACTCAAAGGCAGGGATTTGATCGCTGTCCCGTACCATGGCTACAGGTTCGTGCTGGGACTCCTGCAATTTATCGACGATATGTCTTCCTACGTTTCCATTAGCCCCGATCACTAATACCTTCAACTCGGCACCCTCCTTAAAATGATAAGTCTTTGTTCAAAATTCCCTAAATGTTAAAAAATAAACGACGGACCGGCGTTGCAGGAATATCTCCGCACATTAGCGAATCTTTCTACAAGATCACCTAATAAATGGGAGTGACCATCAATGGCGAATACGTATTTGTTTACAGGTTTCCCTGGATTTTTGGCGAGCAGTCTCTTGAAAGAGATGCATCATCAATCCTTTCCAATTGAGCGGGTATATCTTCTCCACTTGCCTATAATGAAACAACAGGCGCACAGACAGCTGCAGCAATTAAAGGAAAGCGGGATAAATGCCGGTGATATTCAGCTTTTGGAAGGCGACATTACCAAGCCGGACTTGGGACTTGATTCCAATACGTCTCAATCATTAAAACAAGAAATCACCCACTTCTTTCACCTCGCCGCACTATACGACCTTGCTGTCCCTCTTTCTTCTGCGTGGAAGGTGAACGTCAAAGGCACACGAATGGTCAATCAATGGCTCCATTCCTGCCTCTCGCTGCAGCGATACATCTACTTTAGTACCGCCTTTGTATCAGGTCAGCGGGAAGGAATCATTTATGAGGAAGAGCTTACACACGAGCAAGGGTTTAAAAATCATTATGAATATACAAAATATATCGCCGAACAGTTGGTAACCCAAGCCCAAAGGGAACTGCCAACAACAATTATCCGACCCGGGATCACTGTCGGACATTCCCGCTCCGGGGAAACACTGAAATTTGATGGACCATATTTTATATTGAATATGCTGGGTAAACTAAATAAGCTGCCCTTTGTTCCGCATATCGGTAACAGCAGGGCAAAAATTAACCTTGTCCCCTATAACTATGTAGTCGAAGCCACCTTACATCTTGCCCACTTTGCAGAAGGATTGAACAAAACCTACCACTTAACCGATCCGAATCCTTACCCCGCTCAGGACATCTATGAAATGTTCTCTAATGAATTAAATAATAAAGAACCACACCTCACGCTTCCTGTACCAATTGCAAGCACAGCATTACAACTTAAATGGATAAGAAAATGGATGGGTGTTCAAAGAGAAGCCGTGTCTTACTTTCTATGTGAAAGTGAATACGACTGCACTCATACTCTTTACGATTTAAGGAAAACAGATATTCGCTGTCCGGATTTTGCCTCCTATGCATCTCACTTGGTTGACTATTACAAACAGCACAGAGACAAAAAAGAGAAGCATGTATCGATCGTATAAAAAAAGAAGCTGGATTCAAAATCCAGCTTTCTTTTGTTAGGGTTCTTAAAATGGATTTCCTTGCCGTTCATTGTAATGATGAACCATGGACACAATCATGGCACCCATTTTGGGCTGCTCAGGCTGAAGCACTTCACTAATGCCCGCTCGTTCAAGCTCAGAAGCCGTCACCTTACCGACCGCCACTGCTAGTACTCCTTCATTGAAAGCATTGACCAATTCTTCAGCTCGAGGTGTGTGAAGCAGTAAATTCTGAACTTGGGTTTTACTCGTAAAAACGACTGCATCCAAGGTTTGACTAAGAATATTTGTTTCCAGTTCCTCTAAAACTTTCGGATCCGGTCTTTCATATTTATAAGGCTTTGAGAGATATACAGAAAAGCCAAACTGCTCTAAGCTTTCTTTCAATTCAGCGTCATCCTGATTATAAGCTTGCAAGAAGATCCGCTGGCTTTGTTCGTTGTTTGTTTCCTTTTTTAAATAGTGAAACAGGTTATCCATCGTCCCGTCTTCAGCTGTTAAATCTGCATTCAAGTTGTGTTCTTTCATCCATCTCAATGTTTTGCTGCCTCGAACGGCGAGTTTCAACTGGGATAATTTTTTAATAAACTCACCTTGCAAACCGCTGTCTACTGCTGAATCCTCCAGGGTTCTTGCCCCTATACCTGTCGTGAGCACCGCCCAGTTAAAAGGTTCATCAATCAATGTACCGACGTTTTCTCTGCATGTCTGTTCGTTTAGCTGCTGTTTGCCCTGGATGGAAAATACACGGGATGTTCCACCCTGCTTTTCTATTAATTTTGAAATGTTCTCTGCTTGTCTTGAAGCAGCAATTCCTATATGTTTATCTGTTAATCCAGACACTGCTCATCCTCCTTTTTCAACAGCATATAAAGCCAGTCGATCATTTTCATCTGCTTTTCCTCTAATAGGAACTGCTCAGCCAGCAGCTCTTTTAATAAGCTCTGCTGCTTTTCTTTAGAGAGCATCGAATGTTTAATAAGCTTGCGAGCTTCATATAAAAACTCGATATAATTACCGTATTCCTCATCAAAATCCTGTTCCATCTGTTTTTTTAACTGGCCGGCTAAAAGTGGACTTGCACCGTTAGTAGAAATTGAAATGGAGAGTCTTCCTCTCTTAATAGAAGCGGGGATATAGACGTTTCCTCGTTCCGCTTTTTCAGCGTCGTTAATCAAGGAGTCTTTAGGAGCACTGTCAATAATCTGCTGATTCACTGCGGGCTGATTTGTAGCGGCAACGATAAAAAAAGCACCTTGAAGATCACTTGGATCAAATGTTTTTTGTTTCCAAGTAATCGACTGCTCTTTCCACAACGCATCCAGTCCACTGGTTAACGCAGGGCTGATAACCTCGGGGGTCACGCCCCATTCTGCTAAATTCAGCACTCGGCGTTCCGCCACTTGACCGCCGCCTACTACTACCACTCGCTGATTTGATAAATCAACCATTAAAGGCAAAATTCCCATAATATGCGCTCCCGTATTTAGATATTTTGCACCTGCTTATGTTTACCCTAATTATCAGGATTACAACCAATCTTTCAAAGATTTCCTTTTGTATCTAATGCCTCTTGAACACGATCCACGGCAGCTTCCTGGATGAAAGGGTGGTGCCCTAAATACTCGCAGAACACATATCGCTCACCAAGCTCGTCTACTTTTTTCCTCATGGATTGAATCAGCACTCCTGTAAACCACAAATAAGGAACGATAAAAACCTGCTGTGAATCCACCTTTTCCAGTTGAGCAAGGGCTTGTTCAAAAGAAGGCTTGAGAGCTGCTAAAAAACAAATGTCGAGGTGGGAAATATTCGTTTTTGCTTTCAACCGTTCCCCGATTTCTTCCATGTCTCTTCTCGTTTTAGGATTTCGGCTTCCCCGGCCTACTAATAGAATCCGGGCATTTTCATGAATCGGCTCCTTTGCTTCCTTCATCCTTTCAGCAAGGATATCTACTAAACGATCCTGAACTCCCAGCGGTTTTCCATACGTAAATGTGAGGTTCGGGTACTCTGCTTTTATTTCGTTCAGTTCAGCAGGTATATCCTTGTAATAGTGACCGGCATCGAGCAAAAGCAGAGGAACAACTGCAATATTCGTTGCCCCTTCAGCTGCAAGCTTTTCTACAGCTGTATGAATATTCGGCTCTGCTATTTCCAAAAAACAACCCTCTTGAAGCGGTGCATCTACTTGATGCTTGAGCAAATCAATAAACTTCAATGCTTCCTGCTTAGCGGCTTCCACCCTGCTGCCATGACTAACATATAATACACCTTGCAATGGGTAAGTCACTCCTTATCCTACAAATGCCTGGGTTTTAGAATCCTCTTCCAAATGAAGCTGTTCAAACCATTGCAGCTTCTCTCTTAGTGTAACAACCTCACCAACAATAATCATGGAAGGATTAGTGATATGATCCATTTTTTCCGAAATATCAGCCAGGGTGCCGACCACCGTTTGCTGACGGTTCGTCGTTCCCCAATGAACGAGAGCGATCGGTGTTGTGGCCGGACGTCCAAATTGAATCAATTTATTACAAATCTCAGGAAGCTTCTTTACCCCCATATAAATACACAGCGTATCAATACTCTTGGCCAGGTGATGCCAGTACTGATCTTCCTCCGCTCCTAACTTCGTTACTCCTGAAACGAACGCCACAGATGAACTGAAGTCTCTATGAGTAAGAGGAATTCCGGCATAGGCAGGTGCGGCAGATCCAGAGGAGATCCCAGGCACGATTTCAAAAGGAATTTTCCGCTTGGCTAACTCCTCCGCTTCTTCTCCTCCACGTCCAAAGATGAATGGGTCTCCCCCCTTCAGCCTGGTCACGGTTTTCCCTTGAGTCGCGTAATTACATAACAGCTTATTAATATCTTCTTGACTGAAAGAGTGGTTATCGGGGCTTTTTCCACAGTACACAAGCTCTGCTTCCGGTTTTGCATAAGTTAAAAGCTCTTCATTGATAAGTCGGTCATATAATACGACGTCTGCTTTCTGAATGGCCTTTAAACCTTTGACAGTGATTAGTTCCGGATCACCAGGACCTGCTCCAACTAAAAATACTTTTCTCATGATTCCACTCCATCCTTAAAATGATTTTGAAAATCGCTGTTTATTACTACTCTATGAAATGAACGGACCGAAAACTTCTAAAGATCACTCTCTTCCATGGAGACCGCATTCGGTTTTGTCAAAGCCGCTCCATCGGCCTTCCCTGGAATCCTCCAGACTCCCCGTTGGGAAAGTACATGGCTGGCAGCCGATACTCGGATAGCCTTGATCATGCAATTCGTTGTAAGGCAACCCGTTTAGTCGGATATAAGACCATACATCATCCCAAGTCCAGTGAATAAGCGGGCACACCTTTAAGGATTTAAAACGATCATCTTTGTTAATAAAATCCGTTTTACTACGGATCGGCGACTGTTCTCGTCGAAGGCCGGAAATCCAGGCAGGAACTCCTGTCAGTACTTCTTCCAACGGCTTCACTTTTCTTAAATAACAGCACTGGTTTGGGTTTCGCTCCCATAAGGCGGGACCATATTTCTCTGATTGTTCATCGATGGTTAATGACGGTTTTTTCATTTCTATTTGAAGCTTAGGATATTTTTCCTTGACTTTGTCAATTAATTCATAGGTTTCTTTAAAATGTACACCTGTATCAAGAAATACAACCCTTGCATTTTCTTTGACTTTTGAGATTAAATCAACTAAAACAATTCCTTCTGCCCCAAAGCTGCAGGCATACACAATCGAATCTCCAAATGAATCATACGCCCACTTTAACACCTCGGCTGCCCCTTTTGTTTCATCTACAGGCTGTAACTGTTTAAAAGGATCGCCGGGGAAATGATCATAGCTGATACTATTTGTCACGTTTCTACCCCTCCAAGCTCAGATGAGCTGTGAATTAATTCTCAATAAAAAGTCCTCTTCTTATCATATTAAGAAGAGGACTTTATCGTTCGTCACTAAGTGGGCGCTCTTCTTATCTTCCAGACAATCATTTGTCCGTAGGAGTTAGCACAGTGTTTGATCATAAACCTGTTGCCGAGGCTTCCAAGGGCCTATCCCTCCACCTCTCTGGATAAGAAATCATTGTAGTTCGATGATTTAGTTAATGATGGTTATCATATGATGAATTGAACAAAATGTCAACAGCTTGTACAGAGAATGCTGTTTTTCCTGTTTTTATCCATTTACCGAATCAGGCTTCCATCCATCGTTCGTATAATTTATCGATGTCTTGAGCGAGTGCTCTTTTTTCTTTTTCAAGCTTTTCAATGTCGGAGCTTGAAGTCTTTCTTTCCATTTCTTCCTCAATAAGCGCCAATTGCTGCTCCTTTTCTTCGATCTGGACTTCGAGACTTTCCGGCCGGCTGGAGGGAGATTCCGGCTTAATCGCCGCCTTCACAGCTTCTTTCTTTACTGTCACAGACTTTTGTTCTTCTAAAAGCGCGTTCCAATGATGATTCGTTTCTTCATAGCTTCCAAAATACCTGTGGAGCTGTCCGTTTACTAAATAAGCCGTTTCGTTAAAGCATTGATTCAAGAAATAACGGTCGTGGGAAACGCATATGACCGTACCTTCAAAACCTTGAACGGCGTCTTCGAGGACTTCCTGGGAATCAATATCCAAATGATTCGTCGGTTCATCAAGCACGAGAACATTAATCCCTTGATGCATAAATATAGCTAACTTTAACCGCATCCGTTCTCCACCGCTAAGCTGCCCGATTTTTTTAAAAACATCATATCCATAAAACATAAAGCCAGCTAATATATGCCGCGCCTGTCCTTCAGTTACTCGAATAAAGCTTCTGAAATAATCAATCATCCGCACGTGTTCATCATTGTCTTGAAGCGGATTTTGAGCTAGATAGCCAAACTTTGCAGATGGGCCTGTGCGAATGGTTCCTTGATCTGGTTTCTCAACTTTTAATAACAACTTTAATAAGGTGGATTTTCCGCACCCGTTTTCTCCAACAATCGCAAGCCGGTCCCTATATCGAATGTGTAAATCAAGATCAGCCAAAATATTTCTTGAAGCATAGCTTTTGTGAAGCTTTTCAGCGACTATAATGTCTTTGCCCATTCGATCTTTGGTATGGAAAGTTAAATTCATTTTTTTTGGGTCGATGAGCGGTTTGTCGATTTTTTCCATTCGTTCAAGGGCACGCTCCATGCTTTTGGCTTTCTTAAACAATTTTTCATTTGGAGGATTTGCTTCATTTGCCCATTGCCTTAAACGTTTAATGGCTTCTTTCATTTTTTTTATCTTTTTCTGCTGCTCCTGGTATTGATGAAACTCTGCCAGCAGCTTTTCTTCTTTCTGCTTTTCATAAGAAGAATAATTCCCTTTGTAACGGTCAATTTCTCCTGATTCAATCTCCATAATGCCATCCACTGTATGATCAAGGAAAGACCGGTCATGCGAAATCATACAGACGGTCCCATGATACTGTTGAATATAGCCTTCCAGCCACTCAATGGCTTGTAAATCCAAATGGTTGGTCGGCTCGTCAAGTAAAAGCAAACCTGGTTTTTCCAAAAGAATTTTGGCTAAGCCGAGTTTTGTCTTTTCTCCCCCGCTCAAATGTCTGCACGATTGGTTCAGCAGAGACTGGATATTTAATCCTTGAGCTACCTGGCTGATCATGGATTCCATTTCATACCCTCCAGCCCTGGTAAAGCGATCCTGCAATTCCCCATATTGTTTTAAGGCTTTCTCCATCTGTTCCGGGTCAAGCATCGCTGTCTCTAATTTCTTCATTTCTTCCATCATTTGTTGAAGAGCATGAAAAGCGGACTTCAAATAGTCATAGCCCGTATCATTCCGTTCTTCTGGAATCTGATGCAGGTAGCCGATCGATAGCCCTTTTTGTATGAACAAGTCACCGCCATCTAAGGACTCCTCCTTAGTCAGCAGACGAAACAGTGTTGACTTACCGCTGCCATTTCTTCCTACCAGCGCGGCTTTCTGCCCTGCTTGCAGTTCAAAGTTCAGTGCTTGAAATAATTCATTTCCCCCAACAATTTTATAAGCATTTTTTAAAGTAATTAACATTTTCATTCCTCCTAAAGACAAAAAAAGCCAGAGGTCCCGTTACCTCTGACTTTAGTCCAAACAAATATAAATTCAGGTATGAGACGTTTCCTTTTCATTATTCAACTGTAAAAGTGGACATACGTGTCCCTTGTACAGTTGCTTCATGAAAAATCGCACGGATGAAATGCAAAAGCTTCTGATCAATCGCGTGCTTCGGAAACATCTTCATACCCCCTTTTGTCTTTAGAATTACTCTCATTATAACGTAAAGATAAATGCTTATCTAGGCTTTTTTTGGTCCGCATACGTACCGAGTTTCTTCAGAAGATTAATGGCCTGCTTCTTCTCTTCTTCAGACAGCCCTGCAGTGATCGCTTCAATCTGTTTCCAATGATCAGGAAAAATGCTGTGCAGCAATTCTCTGCCTTTTTCAGTAATGGAAGCAAATGTAATTCTTCGGTCTTCTGGGCAGGGAATCCGTTCAAGATACCCTTTTTCTTCCAATTTATCCACCACGTAAGTAATGCTGCCGCTGGCTAAAAGAATTTTCTCTCCAATTTTTTGGAGCGGCTGGTCGCCTTGATGGTATAACAGCTCAAGCACTCCGAACTCCGTTGGGTTCAAGTCATAACGCTGAATATCATCCTTCACTAAGTCGGCAATGGAACGCTGTGCTTTTGATAATACGACAAATAATTTCAATGAGGGGTCTTCTTTTTTCTGGCGGTAGAGATTTTGATCGGTCATGCTACTCGCGTCCTTTCTAGGTAGGCTGCTAATAAGGTTAGTATAGATAGAGTGATTTTACACTGTCAACTTTCGTAAACGAGCTGTATTTTGAAGGGTGATTTTTGGTTTCCTCCAATGGTTGTGTCATAATGAATACGATTCCCTATTTTACCATACAGAAAGCGGTGACACGAATTGGTAAAAGATACTGGAGAACGCGTCATTCCCGAATTTATGAAACCGACTAATAATCTTCTCCTAGAACATATAGCCCGTTACCAATTCGCATTAGCTTATATGAAAGGCCGAGTTCTTGACCTTTCCTGCGGATCCGGCTATGGCACACACATGATTGCTAAGGAATGTAAAAGCGAAATTGAAGAAATCATTGGTGTGGATATTGATGAGGAGATCCTTGAATACGCCAGAGGAAGGTATTACCATCCAAAGTCCCGGTTTGAAGCACACGATGCAGTTGATTCATCTTTGATGGAAAAAATCGGGACTTTTGATGTGATTGTCAGTTTTGAAACATATGAGCATGTGTCAGACGAGGAAAAATTGCTGCAAAATTACTACCAGCTGTTGAAGCCTGGAGGCACACTGCTGGTATCAACCCCGTTCGGTGAAGGAAGAGGGATTCCCTGCGGCTCCCCTTTTCATTTTCATCAAATAACCGCAGATCAATTCAGAGAACTGTTTTCCAACTACCAGGAAACATCATTTTATTATCAAAAAGGAGTCCTGATCGAGCCTCCAAGAGAAGGTGTCTACCACCCTTTAGGAATTGCCGTGTGCAAAAAATAAAGAAAGAGCCATTATTTTGACGGCTCTTTCCTATACCCTGAAACCTCTGTAAAATATTTCCTTGCCACTTATCGAATATCTCCACATACCATAACTACATGCCCATCGGGATCCTCAATGTTGAACCAGCCGAAATCACCGTGCTGCTCAATTTCCCTGACAATTGGAACCTGTTGTTCTTTTAGATCCTCATAAGTTCTTTTCAAATCGTTCGAACAGAAATTGAACACCGGGGTCTTAATTGGTTCAAATTGATAGGAGGGATCATTACAATGATCGTCAATCGTGAGATAAGAACCTTCCTTCGTCGGAAGATTGTACACGGGAGATTGGACGTCTTCCTCACGAAACGGCAGACCCAGCAGCCAGCTGTACCAAGCTGCTGACTTCTTTAAATTTCGGGTATGTATAAAGACACCGTGCACCCGGGGGTTACTGTTTTTTCCATGATTTCAGCTCCTTCCATAATCATCCACTTCTACTTTTTCGTCACATTTAAAAAAACTCCTCCCTATAAAAAACTCCCGCTCATTCTTTTGAGCAGGAGTCGATGAATCCTCCAATTTTACTCAGCGCGATTGTTTAAGCGGAGCGCGTTATCTCCGCCTGTTAGAAAAGTGAAGTGATCCGGGAGAACTTCGATCGTAGAATCGGTTTTTCCATGGATTTCTCCATCCATATCCACGTCTTGTTCCGGTTCTGTGCTGACCTTTATTTGTTCTCCCTGCATATGAGAGAGCTCCTGGAATCTTCGTTGTTCGGCTCCAGGCTGTCCCATCGTTAGCAGTTCCCTGAAAGAGGTTAAATTAGAATTTTTGATAATTAATACATCAAGCTTGCCGTCCTGTAAATGAATCGTAGGGACTGGAAGCTGACGTGTGCCAATGAACTGTCCATTTAATACGAGGATCATAACCGCTTCTCCTTTTATCGTGTCCTCATCCACTTGAATGGAAAAATTAAAAGGAGCTGCCTGATTAATTGTTTTCAAAGCACTAATAAAATAACTGAGCACGCCAAAACGATCTTTCTGTCCTTCATCGATATTAAAAGAAGTCTGTGTAACTAAGCCGATCCCCCAGAAGTTGAGAAAGTATCCTTCATCAGCTTTTCCTGCATCTACCTTTCTCTCTTCTCCCTGAATAATCGCACGGGCAGCCTGCTGCATATTCTGAGGAATATCCAGTACCCTGCTGAAATCGTTGCAAGTTCCTCCTGGCAGGATTCCAATCACAGGAGGATTTTCCACTTCCGCTAGAATGTTGATGCATTCATGCAGCGTACCATCTCCTCCAAGAATAAAAAGGACTTCTACCTGCGGAGCTTCTTCTCTGCAAGCATTCTGAAACTCTTCTAATGAAAGGGTTTGAATGATGGACAATTGTTGTACTTCCTGTGAAAGGATAGGTATAGTTGCCGAAAGGTTTTGTTCAAGCATCCCTGGTTCACTATTTCCGTTATATATATATAAACCTGTGTTGTAACGAGGCATTCATGATCTTCCCTTCAAAGTGACATTACAACTATGATTTCCTTTTCAGTTGGAAATGAAACTATCGTCCCAGTAAAGATTTTTCTCCTTTCGATTTCCCAACAAATAGCAGGTTCGTGTAGCAAGGAATGACAAATTCAGTTAAAATAGGATAAGAATAGACAGACAAAAAAGGATGGACGGCATGACTTATTCAGTTAATTTGTTCAAACTAATGTTCCGCCGCAATGATTACTTATTCAAATTAAATGAAGCAGAAAGAATTAAAAATGTATATAATCTATTATTCTTGCTTTTATTAGGGACAATTCTTACATATTTATGGTCGTCCTGGATTGGTCTCGGAACAGATCCGATTTCCGCCAATATGGCAGAGTTGAATCGAATTGAATACGAGTTTCGAAAAGCCTGGTTTTTACTTGGCCGCGCAGCCTATTCTTTCATTCTTTTTATTTTCGTTATCTTCATCGCTTCTTTTTATTTTTGGCTCTTTAATGATACTTCTTATAAAAAATTATTTATCGTCCAGATGAACGTGTTAATGATTATGCTGCTGGAAAGGGTAACCTGGATTCCACTGATGGTTTACGCTGGGATCGACTGGTACGTTTCTCCCTTCTCGTTTGGGGTAATAGCCTCTTATGTCACAAGCCAGGATTGGCTGGTTTATTTTTTTGGCGCCATTTCCATTTTCCAGTTGTTTATCATCTGGTATCAAGTCAAATGCATCTCCTACCTCTCTTCCACCAAAATCGGCTGGATCTGGACAGGAACCATCATTTGGCACATTCTTCTATGGGCAGGAACAGCAGCATTATCCTACTATGATCTGTTTTTGCTCTACCTAATCAGATAAAATAGCCGAGGTGATAACGAGATGAAGAGAACCAATTACAAAGGGAGAATTATTGGAATTGCTATCGTTGCTTTTATCACAGCCAATGCTCTCTTAATCTACTTTGATGACAATGACGAAGTCGATCGTAAATCATACATTAACCAGTGGTCCAAATCCATCACCTACGATCTGTACAATACGCTCGATACTAAAGGAGTTCTGGCCGCCGACGCTTCCAATTCTGTGTACTTTGATAAACAGACAGGGGCCTTTCAGGAATTTCTTATTCAAGAGGGTGACCAGGTCGAAGAAGGGGACGACCTTTATACATATGAAGTCAGCGATTATACACAGCAGCAAACAGAGCTTGAATCAAGGTTAGATCAGCTGGAGGAAGAAAAGGAAGCGATCCAATCTTACATCGATGAAGTGGAAAACATTGATATTCCGGAATCTGAGAGCAGCAGCGCATATTCAGGAGCGTTTGGTACGAGTCCCGGAGGTGAATTCAGCAGTACGGCAGACAGCAATTCAACCACTAACACAAATGAGAACTCGAACGACAGTAAACAGGATGCAACGGCCACCGCTAAATTCAATAAACAAGAAGCCGTTGCAGAAAAAGAATTAGAACTCTCCCAAAAAGAAGCGATGATTTCTATGGTTGAAGAGCAGCTTGATGAGCTGGAGGAAACCGGACAAACGATTACTGTTAAAAGCCCGTTTACTGGGACCGTCACTCACATATCCAAGGATTTGTCTGATCCGCTGCTTACTTTAAAGTCTTCCAATCTCTTAATTGAAGGCAAGTTTGATGAAAAAGAACGGAAAAAAGTCGAACAAGATATGATGGCAGACATAAATATTCCAGATCTGGAACTTCAATTAACTGGAACATTAGCTTCCGTTCGGGATTTCCCGAATAAAACAGAAGTTTATGGCAGCAGTCTTTACCCATTTACCGTCACCTTAGATGAGCAAAATAAAGATCTGCTCCCCGGTTACCACGCGGATGTGGAAGTGATTACAGCACAGGCAGAGGATGCTGTAACAGCTATGGAGGATGTTCTGATCACTAAAAAGAACCTCTATGCATGGGTTATGAATGATGAAGGAGTACTGGAAAGAAGAACCATTGAGACCGGAATAAAGGAAAATGGCTTAGTAGAGATTAAGAAAGGCTTGAAGCCAGGAGAATGGCTTGCTTATACTCCAAAAGATGAATTCAGAAGACAGGCTGGCTTTATCACTCCTATTAAAATGCGGGAGCTCTACGTTCAGGAGCTATTCGATATAGACACGAAAACAATAAAGACCTATGGCTTACTTGGTTTATTCGCTCGTTAGTAGGAAGCCCACATATCGTTGTGGGCTGTTTTTATGAACACAAATGAATTGCATTCCCGGCCCCCGCATGGCACGATGATGGAAGAAAAAGACTGAACAGAAGGAACGATTTTATGAAACTTAGTATACTAGAACAATCTCCGGTTCTCTCAGGAATGAACGCTCACGATGCGCTAAAGCAGACAACTGAGCTTGCTCAGTGGGCGGATAAGCTTGGCTACCATCGTTTTTGGGTGGCGGAACATCATAGTACAGATAGTTTAGCAGGCTCCACTCCTGAAGTATTGGCGGCTCATTTAGCAGGTAAAACAGAAAACATCCGCATAGGCACAGGCGGAATACTCCTTCCCCACTATAGTGCTTATAAGGTGGCAGAAACCTTTCGTGTCCTCGAGACCCTTCATCCTGGAAGAATTGATTTAGGAGTAGGACGTGCGCCTGGAGGAAAACCAAACGTAAATCTTGCCCTCAACAAAAATAAATTCCCTAGTGTTGAAGATTATCCCGCTAAAATTTCTGAATTGATGGCTTATCTTCATGGTGAAGATCCTCAAGGAATGGGGATCTCAGCCACACCTCATGGCAATTCTTCTCCACCGATCTGGATGCTCGGCTCTAGTGGTACGAGCGCCCGTCTTGCCGCTGACATAGGAGCTTCCTATTCTTTTGCCCATTTTATTAATGGCCATGGAGGAACAAAAGCCATGGAGCGCTACCTCAACTATTTTAATGCTTCTATTCAGCAGCAGGAACCCAAGGGAAATGTTTCGGTGTTTGCCGTGTGTGCAGAAACAGATGAGCAGGCAGAATACCTGGCAGCCAGCCTTGATCTTGCCATTCTTAAAATTGAACAAGGCAAGCAGATCCGGCGTTTCCCTACCCCGGACGAAGCCCTGAACTATTCGTATTCCATGTTTGAAGAAGAGCGGATTCAAGAGAATCGAAGCCGTATCATTGTTGGTTCCCCTGACAAAGTAAAAATGGAATTAGAAAGCCTGGCAGAAAGCTACTTCGTTGATGAAGTCATTATTAATACGATCGTCACTCCCTTTGAAGCTCGATTGAAATCTTATGAATTATTAGCTAAGGCTTTTCAATTAACCCCCCGCTCTACATGAGCGCAGTACGTATCGTACGTTTAATGCTCATTAAAAACGGAAATTTAACTAAAATTAGCATGATATGAGAGGAGTGAAAGAAAGATGCTTGCTCTGGATCATATAGTCGTAGCTTCACAAAATCCGGAAGAGGCATGTGCTTCCTACGCAAGAAAAACAGGGTTCAAAACAGTGGAAGGTGGAACGCATGAGAAATGGGGAACATACAATCATCTATGTTTTTTTCCAAACCAAAGCTACGTCGAATGGATAGGAATCATTGATGAAATAAAAGCTTCTCATTCAGAGAATCCATTAATTCAGCAATTATATGAAGCCCTAGCGCAAAATCAGCAGGGACTTATCCAATTTGCTCTTCGGACTGCGAACATGGATGCGTATGTCCACGAATTTCAGCAGCAAAACATTCCCTATAGCGGGCCTTACCAAGGGCAGCGTCAGAAGCAGGATGGAGAGCTGTTAAAATGGCAGATGCTCTTTCCTTCTGTGAAAAGCGATTCATGGACCGCTCCTTTTCTCATCGAATGGGAAAAGGATAGGATCCCTGAAGATAAGAGTGCAGAGGTGAATCAGCCTTTAACGGAGCTGAACATAGGAGTGAGGAGTCCGGAACATTCAGTACCTCTATTTCAGGACCTTTATCAGCTCGGGCCGGCAAGAACTGAGAAAGGCGAAATAGGAAATCCCAGCTTTTACTGGCCGCTTGAGAATGCAAAGCTTACTATGTCCATTGGGGAAGGACTTGAAGCAAATGTTAATGGTATGATCTTATAATAAAACGAAACCATCGAGGAAACTGTCTATCGTTCTTCCTCGATGGTTTTTTATCAAAAATGGGCGTGTACGTATGCAGGCTGGACATTATCTCCTTTTCGGCCGTCCCGCAGGACGCTCTAGAGACAGAAGATCTTCATCCATATTCATAACCTTTTGTTCTACCATTTGGCGGGCATCGGCAATCGCCTTGTTATACATAAATGGCCCCAGCTCCTCTACCATCATTTGTACAATCTGATCTGCCGCAAGATCGCCAAGCACTTCTCCGCGTTCAAGCTCGAAGTATTCTTTCACTCGATCTACGAGGTATTCCCTTTCCTCTTTTGATAACGTATGAGTCATTGTCTTTCCTCCTTCCGTCTCCATAGTAGCACAGAGCAACTCTAGCTCATGGCCACTGCACATACCGTATCGTTTGGTTTTGTTGGCTTTACAAAAGCCTCAATATTGCGGAACCCGCTTTTTTGAAGCATCGACGTAAGCTGGCCGCTCAATACTTCTGTTGTATCATCAGTGGCTCCTTTTTCATGAGGGCACAGCGTAAGGGCAATTCTTCCATTCGGCTTCATATGCTGTTTTAGAAACCGTAACGTTTCGACTGGATTTTTCCAATACGTCACGTTATTTATTGAATACACTTTATCAAAGGTAAGATTAAACTGTTCAATCAGAGCCGCTTCACCATGAACGATACAAACCTGCTCGAGAAAAGGCAGTTTCCCAAGCCTGCGGATTGTCGTCTCGACCATCGCCTCGGAAGGGTCAATGGCAAGCACTTTCACCTGATTCGATTTTAATAGCTGTTTGATTGCACTTCCCGGTCCGAATCCCACCTCTAAAACGTGTTCGTTATCCTTCATATTTAAAAATGATAATGTCCATTCATTTAACTCTTCATTCTCTTTAGACATAAACCAGCCTGCTAGTTTGCCAGCAGCTCCATGCGGGCGTGAAAATTGCGAACCTAACATTTTTCGCATTCCTCCTTTTCTAACCCTTACCTTCCCTTATCCACCTTTTCTTTAACTTGTCCGAGAAAAAACGTGGCTGGGACATCATTAAAACCTTCCTTCTATAGACGAACAAAGAAGGGCAGGGAAAGGAAGTTTGATTAAGACCAGCATGTCCTGTGCCACATCGACCTGCTTTGCGGAAAAAGAAATCTTCTGCCGGAGCGGCCATGCTCCCACCTTATAAGAAGTTGAAGTTCAACTAACCTAAAAATCCGAACGAGGGTAAAGTCTTATCGTAATAAGTTCACCTTCATTCGGATTTAATAGGGGCTAAAACTCTTTTGTACCAGCCCCGTTTTCAGGTGTAGGAATGGATGAATTCCTGATCCTGTTTATTTTTGATTTTCCAATGTCTATGGTTATGGATCGATACAGGTCCATAATTACGTAAACCTTTTTGGTTTCCCGTTGAAATAATCGATACATTCGGCTTTTCTGGGCGGTATATTTCAAGTGGTTCATCCGTTAAGAAGCGTTTGAGATTTTCCGCGAGTACGGTCTCTTGTTTCCTTGGAGACCCTTTTTTCTTCGCATGAGAGAATTCATCTATACCTGTTACGTGTCCGGCTGCAGCGAAAATATAATCAAAGTTTTTTAATTGCATCGTCGGCTGTACAAGTACCCTTCCCTCTTCATCTGCTGCTATACCTGAAGCGTCAAAAATCCCCGCTTTAGAAGCTCCTCCAAGCCAAAGAACTCCAGTATTCCTCACTTTATTGCCTAGATTGGTGAGTATAAACGAATCTTCGATGATGTCTGCAGTTTCATTTTCCCAAACGCGGACACCTCTTTTAGTGAGAAGGCTGCGAAGTCTATTGGATAGAGGGCTGGAAGTATTCCACGTTTTATCTGAAGTTAACAACCGCACATCGCCCGGAATATTTCGGTTGTTTTTGTACGATTGCATAGCGAATGCAACTTCTATTCCTGACGTTCCTCCTCCAATAATCAAAGGATGGTTCGTCTGTTTCAGCTTATCGATTTGCTTATACAATGGATCAGCGGTCCTTTCTATACCTGTCCCTTCACTTGGTTTTAGGAGACTGCTTTCCCCCATATCAAAGCTAATGACATCAAAGGGGTAAACAGTGTCATCGGAACATACCAGCTTTTTCTGCCGGGGATATACAACAGAAGGGATTTTTTTAATGAATTGACCGCCTGCCCTCGCCAGCAATGATTCAGCATTAACACGTATATCTTCCGCAGAATAAATTCCTTCTATATATCCGGATAGCATTCCCTTGTGTTCGTAATAGCTCGATGGTGAGATTAGACAGACATCAACACCCTGCCAGCTGCCTTCAGCCATCGATCGGAGCACTTCCAGATGAGCAGGGCCCGACCCTATTAACAGCATTCGCTTTGACACATTTCAGCCCCCTTCCCTAGATAAAAACATCCACATGGAACTTGACCATGTGGACGCGACAGTTAAAGGTGTTTTTGCAAAAATTCCTCAACCTCTTCAGGAGTTTTTGCATAAGCACTGTGTAAATGAGCGAGTTTATCCCCTTGTTTAAACACGAGCAGACTAGGAATGCCCATCACTTCATATTGTTCAGCTGCTTCCGGCAGTTCATCCCGGTTTACTTCGTACCATTGATACTCCTTGTATTCCGTCAATATATCACCGATAAACATATCCATTCTCCGGCAATCCGGACACCAGTCCGCTTGAAACTTAACAATAACCGGCTGTTCACTCGAAATGATTTGATTAAATGCTTCCATTGTATGAATCGGTTCCATGATGTAATTGCTCCTTTGTTAAAAGTATTCTCTATTATCTTAAAAAATCTATTCCTGTTTGTCCTGCCACACGCTTACGAATATTCGACGCGTCCAAGCAGCCAGGCAGCAAGCAGACCGGCGATAAAGGTAACCCCGCTTACAAACCACATCAGATTGCTTTCCGGCAGTCCTGGAAAAATAACAAAAACGGATCCGATCACAAACCCAATGATCAGCGCGAACGTCCCTGAGGTGTGGTGCTCCAGGAAATAATTGATGATTTTACTCATAAAGATTAACCCTAAAGCAACCCCTAAGCCTACAACTGCGATAATATCGATTCTCAGCTCAGAAATACCATGAATAACGGTAGTATATACTCCTATAATTAACAAAATAAAAGACCCGCTGATCCCTGGAAGAATCATGGCGCTGCTAGCAATCCAGCCGGAGAAGAATAAAAACACATACGTGGCTAGTGTAAGGTTCTGCATCGGTTCCGATTCGTTCGCCTGAAAGAATGCCAGCGATCCGACAATCACTACTCCGATCAGAAAAATGAGATAGTGCCGGCTGGTAAAATTATGTTTTACATCCGCTTTATGCGAAAGAAACGGGACGACTCCAATGATCAGTCCTAAAAAGAAAAATTCAGTTGGCCCGGGATAATGGCCAAACAGCCACTCGATCAGTTTAGACAGCATTAATATCGAAATGCCAACCCCGATTCCCAGTGGAAGTAAAAACTTTAAATGCTTCTTCCACTCCCGGCTGAAGAATCCATTGATAGCTTCGATCAGTCGATCATAAATTCCTAAAACGACCGCTATTGTTCCGCCGCTCACACCCGGCACGACGTCACTTGCACCCATCAGGATGCCGCGGTAAATGTTTTTCCATTCCCACATGTATTTCGAACTCCTTTATTTCATTCTCTCTCTTTCCCTCTTACATTCTACCAGACATTGATATGATTTTATGTCACTTTGTTAGATTTGTCCAAAAAAACAAGCCTGAAAAACAACTCAATCTTTGCTGTTATCAGGCTAAATAGTCCAGCGGTTCTCCACATGCATTCGCAAGCTTCTTGGCCTGCTGATGAAAGTATTCATAATCAAGCTCTTCCAGTTCTTCCACGTCGACCGCCTTGATCATGTATTCCCCAAACCGCCACACATCTTTTCTGACTTCCGCACCGTCTACAACCGCAATCTTGTACAAGGCCTCAAGTACGCCGTTCATCACTGACAAATCATGTCTGCCGTAAATTCTTATTTGATAAAAGCTTTTATACAAGTATTCCCTGTATGGTTTGGGTTCCAGTATAAGCCTAAGATCCTGGTTATGATCAGCATAATAACGAATTGGAATGAATTGCTGACCGAGTTCCGCCAGTAACGAACCAATTCTATTAATACAATTCACAGCGGTATGAGGATCATTAATACTCGGAGAAATCGATTTAACTGCAATCTCTACAAGCTTTTGAATCGAAAACTCAATATCCTGGATATCCGTCCGCTCATTCCCTATGAGAAGGAATTGTAAACAGTATTCAGGAGAGAATTCATCCGATTCATTGTTTTGAATGTAATAAAAAATCGGCATTCCTTTTTGGATATAGTGCCCGATAAAAAAGTCCGCTTCTAGCAGAACATCATTTTCTTTAGCCCAAGCCATTAATGGCTTGATTTGAACCCCCTGTACATAACCAGATTGCTCAGCATAAATAACTCTCCGATTCGCACTTCGTATGTGGTCCACTTCTTCTTGATCCCACACGCTGCTTTCTTCATAATCTTTTTCTTCAAACGTTTTCTTAATAATTTTGGAAGTACTGAGACGTATTTGACCGATTAGATTGTTGACTTTAACGAATTGAGAGGAGTGATGGATAAACAATATAAAAAAAGCTAAACAAATAATAGATATGATTACGGTAAGAAACGGGCTGATAAGTCCCTTACTCTGTTCCTTTCCAAGCAGAAGTAAATTCACGAGTGAAAATATAAACCCGAAAGAATAAACTCCAAGTACATGCTGGGTAAAGCGGCTTCTCATAAAGTCCTGAAGCGTCCTTGGTGAGAACTGGGTCGTATAAGTTGTTAACACGACCATAATGGTCGAAAAACTAATCGTCGTCATCGTAAGGATTGAAGTAATCAATGACCCGTACAAGGTTTGAGCCACACTTTTATTCGTAAGAAAAACCGACGGGATGTTCTTTTCGAACTTAGGGACTAGCAAAAAGTCCGCTACGCTGACCAAACTGACTGCAGCCAGCGAAATTAATCCATATACCGCTGGTAAAAACCAAAAGCTGTCTCTCACATGAACCCACATTTTTTCTTTATTCATATATCCGCCTTCTTTCTATAATTCTACACCCCGCCTTTTACCTGAGCAGCCTCCCTTTAAACTGGGAAAATCTGTGCCTCTCAGTAAAGGAGCTTTTCGAGCCAGACGTGCGTGCGGTCATAATGAATCAGTGACTGCTTCAGCCATTCCTTCTGACGCTCATTTAGATGCGGAAAGATGTTATTAAAATCATCTTCATCCTTTTGCTTTGTATATTTCGCTTTATAAAGCAGGACGATTTCTGGATTTAAGTACGGAATACCCATTTCTGAATGCAACTGCATCCGTTCAATAGGGAATGTTATTTCTTTATCTCTCCTAAAGCAAAACAGGTCTCTCTTCCGCTCATTTAATAGAAGCTCCACCTCTTCTCCAGCTGGGTTGATGACATGAAGTTCATGAATCGGCGCTTCCAAATAGGTTTTTTGATCCCATAAAAACGCCTCTCCATTGCTGTAGAAATAGGCTTCCCACCCTTTCAGCACCGGAATCAAACTCAGCTGGTCATTGCGGAATACTGCAACCTCAATATCTTCATGACTGCGAGTTTCCTCGCCAATATGTAAATCAATCGCCCACCCTCCAGCCACCATCCATTTTCCTTGAAAAGACTTCAACCATTTCTTGATTTCCAGGCATCGGTCAAACATAGTCTCCCACCTTTCCCCTAGTATTCTTTCCATTTATCTCCACTCTATGACGCTAAATGGCTATTTTCGTTCTTTATAGCAATGATTGTTTTATTAACTAAGCACATTTGGTATAATTTTTTGAAACTGGCAAGTGTTTAAGTAAGGATGAATAGGGAATTAGTTAAAACACGTTATTATCCTTATCCTTCTTAATACTTAGAACAACGTTTTCCCACATTTATATTTTAAGATAAGGGTAATTTCAATCTATTAATGAAAGGATCCATACTTATGAACAAACAGATGCTCACCCCGGTTTTCATTATTTCTGCTATCGTAGTGACTATTTTAGTAATCATCGGGGCCATCAACCCTAGTGGGTTTGGTGCTGTAGCTACTCAATTATTTAACTTCACCACAATTAATTTCGGTTGGTTTTATCTGCTCTCCGTCTTTATGTTTGTCCTCTTTTTAGCCGCCCTGGCAATCAGCAAATACGGCAAGATCCGTCTCGGTCCTCCTGACTCGCGGCCGGAATATCCTTTCTTTACGTGGATCGGTATGCTTTTCTCTGCCGGATTTGGCGCGGGTCTTGTATTCTGGGGAGTCGCTGAACCGATGAGCCACTACTTTAAAACTCCCTTCCAAGGTCTTGAGGGTCAGACAGATGAAGCCGCACGTGTAGCCATGGGCTACGCCTTCTTTCACTGGGGAATCAGCCAGTGGTCGGTTTTTGCTATTGTGGGCATGATGATCGCATTTCTTCAGTTTAGAAAAAATAAAAATGGACTCGTTTCGACTGCTGTAGAACCTGTCCTCGGGAAAAACAAAACTGTAAAAACGATCATTGACTCCCTGGCGGTTATTGCTACTGTAATGGGGATTGCAACTTCACTCGGCTTAGGTATTCTGCAAATGAACGGCGGCTTAAAAGCCGTATTTGATGTTCCAAATTCGATTACGATTCAATTGATCATTACCTTCTGCCTGCTCGTTTTATACTTACTATCATCGAGTTCCGGTTTGAATAAAGGGATTAAGTGGCTGAGTAATATTAACTTAGGGCTTTGTCTGGTGCTGCTCGCTTTTGTCTTTATCGCTGGACCGACCGTGTTTATTCTGAACGGGTTTACTTTAGGAATCGGCGATTACATTACGAACTTTGTTCAATACAGCCTTCGCCTCACGCCTTATGAAGGAGGAGACTGGCTGCGCGAATGGACGATCTTCTATTGGGCATGGGTTATTGCCTGGTCACCATTCGTTGGAGCGTTTGTGGCACGTGTATCCAGGGGAAGAACGATACGCGAGTTTATCTTCGGTGTACTGGTTGTACCTCCGGCTATCGCCTGCTTGTGGATTGCTACCTTTGGCGGAACGGCGCTGAACAGCGACTTAAATCACGGCACGAAAATTGCCGAAGCAGTGAACAACGATGTAACCGTTGCCCTGTTTGAAACCTACTCCCACTTGCCTATGACAGGAATCATGTCACTACTTTCTATCTTGCTGATCGCAACCTTCTTAATTACATCTGCTGACTCAGCTACTTATATATTAGCAAGTATGACATCCAATGGGGATTTAACACCTGCCCTGCCGATTAAGATTATCTGGGGGGTCCTCATGGCTGCTATTGCAGCTGTATTACTCGTTGCCGGCGGATTAAATGCCTTGCAGACCGCATCACTTGTTTCTGCCTTGCCATTTACAGTAATTATTATCATATTTGTTTACGCTTTTACGAAAATCATCAGGCAGGAGCCAGTGCCTGAACGAAGACTGAAAAGCGAGCGGGACAAACAGAAAAGAAGTTCATAATTAACAAGGGCCTGTGACAAAAGTGTTTTAGCCATAATAAAAATCCGGATGAAGGTGAACTTATTCTGATAAGATTTCACCATCATCCGGATTTTTCAGGTAGGTAAACTTCAAATTCTACTTAGGATAGATAGATTGACTGCTCGTGTCATAAACCCACTCTTTCTCTAATTCTATCCATGTGTTCAGCTGCTTCTTTCCGTACTTTACTCCCTCCATCTTTTAAACATTTATCGATCTCGTCTGTATTCTCCAGTAAGTGCCGGTACTTAACTCTAGGACCAGCAATCACACGGTTCATCACTAAAAACAACTCTTCTTTGATTTCTCCGTATCCGATCCCCTTTTGAAACGCATGGGCCATTTGCTCGGTTTCTATAGGAGTGGCAAATTCACGGAAAAGAGTGAATAATGGCGATCCTTCTCTGTCCTTAGGAGCTTCCGGCGGCAAAGAGTCTGTTACAATCCTTTTCACAAGCTTATGCAGCGATTTTTCCTCCGTAAACAGTGGAATGGTGTTTCCATAACTCTTACTCATCTTCCTCCCGTCCAGCCCGGGAATAATTTCTGATCCTTCCGCAAATACCGGCGTAGGAAGATCAAAGGTCGAACCATATAAACGATTAAACGATTCTCCAATATCCTTCGCCATCTCCAAATGCTGCCTGTTATCTTTTCCTACAGGAACTTCAGAACCGTTAAAGAGAAGAATATCCGCTGCCATGAGAATGGGGTAGTTAAACAACCCCATATTTACTCCGTCATCTCTATCTCTCCCTTCGCGGTTGTTCTGTTCCACTTGCGCTTTATAAGCATGCGCCCGGTTCATCAGGCCTTTGCCAGTTACGGAGCTGAGTATCCAATGAAGTTCAGGCAGTTCTTTAATATCGGATTGACGATAAAACAAGGAACGCTCAGGGTCAAGGCCGAGTGCCAGCCACGCAGCGGCCACCTCATAGGTCAGACTCTTAAGCTTGGAGCGGTTATGAATAGAGTTCAAGGCATGTAAATCAGCTATGAAATACATAGATTGGTGCTCTTCTTCTGCTGCAAGCTTTAAAGCAGGCTTAATTGCTCCTAAATAATTTCCTACATGGGGAGTTCCAGTCGGTTTAATACCTGTGATGATTCGCTTCATTGAATTCACTCCTTTATTCATTTTTTGTATAAAAAAGAGCCCTCCTCCTAAAAAGGACGAGAGCTCCCGTGGTGCCACCTTTATTCACACTTGTAGTTGTGTGCACTAACATTTACAGCTGTCACTGTAACCTCTCTTGTATCGGTAAGAGTTCCTCCGCTGCTCCTACTGCTATTTTCAGCGCAGCTGCTCCAAAGCCCATTCAATGACTGCCCCTGCTGATTCCCACCTGCCATCAGCTCTCTGAAAAAGGCGGTGTCATTTACTCCTCTTCTTCATCGCTCTAAGTATGAAATTAAAAAAATCATATGGTAAAAGCGCTGTTTTGTCAATTGGAATTAAAAGATGGTGACTATTAAATACCATACATTTCCGAGCACCAGCAGTGATACAAGGGCTTTTTCAGTTACAGAGCCCGTTTTAAATGCAGCTGGGAACCGAAAGTACTTTTTTGAGAATGGAAAGAATATCGGAATGCCTTTCTTTGTCAGGAAATCTGCAAACAAATGTGAAACTGCACCGATGATAAATCCTGTAAGCAAAAACAAAGGTACATGGAAGACTCTTTCGATGATGCCGCTGTAAACGGCAAGTAAAGCAAGGAACAGCAGCGAATGGGTCATGTTTCGGTGACTTCTAACCATAATCAGGATCGGGAGCATTAAGAGGACATAAAACTTCAGCTGTTGTCTGTACACATCAAAGAATTCCGGCGCAAATAAAAATCCCAGCAAAGCGAGTGTGAATAGAAGCATAATCCCCCGCCAAAATTTTTGGCCCAATTTAGAGCTCGGTGTGTCGATGTCTGGAATTAAAGCTCCGAAAAGTACAAATACCAGATAAAGAACCGTCTGAAAAGGACTCTCCGGCATTAATTCGACTTGAGGCAGCAGAGTCATCGCCCCTATGCCAAAAGTAAAGCCCACCACCTGGTGTCCTGTTGCCATCATGTTGAAATCATCCTTACTATCAAAGTCGCTATCTATTTCATTATCGCAAATTTGAAAGAAAAAAGGAATTTATCCAATCTAAAAAACCCGCCTGTCCAGCGGGTTACTGCCTGGGATTAGCAATCTTTCTCAGGAAGTCCCAACATTTGAAATTTAGGTCCTTCCATCGTTTGTTTGCCTTCAATTGTTAGATTTTTAGTTAAGTGAACGATCTTCTTATCAATAGCTACAGGAATAGAGTTAACTTGGTGCAGTTCATCATCAGCCTCAGGTGCACCGAGCATTAACCCGATATCAGGTTCGCCGCATCCATAACCGGCAAAAAAGATTCGCAGACACTCTGCTTGTTCATCTTCTAATAACTGGTCGAGTAAATCACGGGCTTGATCTGTAATTTTCATAATGATCTCTCTCCTTCGACTATAAAAGTATCACAATTAGTCCCTGGATATGAACCAAAACCTCTTGTCATTATGCCCGTAACCTTATTTCTTTAATATATGTAGTTAATAAAAAGGATCTCCAGAAAACCATTCTGGAGACCCCGACCTTCATTAGACAGCTTTAGGCTTTAATTCAACATCAATGTTCCCACGAGTGGCTTTGGAGTAAGGGCAGACTTGGTGGGCATCGTTCGTCAACTCTTCTGCTTCTTCCTGGGAAACGCCGTTTATTTCGACGTTCAATACTACTCCAATTTTAAACCCATTATCTGCCGGGTCTTTTAAAAAGCTGACCTCTGCTGTAGTTGTAGAATCAATGTCTTTCTTTTTCTTGCCGGCCACTAAATTCAGGGCCCCATCGAAACAAGAAGCGTAAGTAGCAGCAAATAATTGTTCCGGATTTGAACCTTTTTCATCACCTTCCCCAGGCATAACCAGGTTCAGATCAATTAAGCCGTCCTCAGATTTTACATGACCGTTACGTCCATTTTTTGCTGTGGCACTGGAAGTAAACATTACATCACTCATGCTATCACTCCTTGAATTTATTAACTCTTCACAGTCCTTATGTACCTCAACTCTCAAACAATCAAACCTTTCTCTTACTCGTCAAGCCGATACTCCTCTTTTAAGGATTCAGGCGCCAATTTCACTAGGAGCTGCAGAACGAAGGTGAAGACGGTAAGGTCATCGATTAATCCTAACGCGAATAGAAAGTCAGGGATCACATCCCAGGGAAACAACAGATACCCTCCCATGAGAAGGATGGAAAACCATTTCTTTTGTCTGCTTACTTTTTCAGAACGGAAAAACTGTATAAAGAAAGGGATCGATTTTTTTATTTGAAATACAAATTTTATCCGTTTCCATAACCTTATCATAGAAATCTCCTTCCTAAGAACGGGCTGGCTCAAGGGATTTAAACCCAGTTAGTCACAATTGCTTAAATAATACGTATGCTTTAACATAATGATTGTAATGAGGCATTATACCCTGCATACACTCAGTACCTTCGCACATTCTAATTATAACTCTCACTGTTCTAACTTGTCCTTCTAGATATTTCACCAGACACATCGAGATGAATGAACCATCCCGATTATTAAAAGGGGAGAATTTTCATGGAAATACTTTTATTGAACGGGACCATTGTCGGAAAAAAAACGAGAACACTGCTTGAGGAAATTGAAAAGGATATCCTTGAACTTCCCCAAAAGCATGATACTAAACTTGTAAATCTCGAAGATTACGATATGCAGTTCGTTGATGGAAGGCCTATAGATCAATACAACGATGATATGCAGACATTGATTAAAGAAATGGAAACGGCTGATGCGTACGTAATCGCCACTCCTATTTTTCAAGGCTCCATACCAGGAACATTAAAAAATTTATTCGATGCGGTTTCCCCGTTAGCCATGCGATATAAACCAGTTTCCATTGTTGCCAATGGTGGAACACTACAGCACCATCTGGTGATAGAAAATCAACTTAAACCGATACTTAACTATTTTCGCTGTATGGTTACTCCTAACTACGTCTACACCCATACAAACCATTTTTCCACCCAGGGTGAACTGATCGATGAAGATGTAAGAAGCCGTCTGAAAGAAATGACGAAAGTTTTCAATCAGTACTTAAATATGAGTAAATCGTTGGAATCAGATAAATAATGAAAAGCCCGTTTCCCCTTAAATAGAGGGAACGGGCTTTTCTATACATAATTTAAGACTTTATTTACGTACTTTTGCGTTTCTTCAAATGGAGGAACTCCGCCATACTTGTCAACGTTTCCCGGTCCGGCATTATACGCAGCCAAAGCAAGCTGCTTATTTCCGTTGTATCGTTCGAGAAGTTGTTTTAAATATTTTGTTCCCCCATAATATTTTGTTCTGAATCGAATGGGTTTGATACGCCAAGTCCTTTAGCCGTTTCAGGCATCAACTGCATGAGCCCCTGAGCCCCTACTGAGCTTACAGCCTTTGGGTTGAAACTTGATTCGGCACTCACGACTGAACGAATCAGGCTTTCGTCTACCCCATAGGTTTGAGCTGCCTTATTTATGTAAGCATCAATATCTGAACGATCAGGGGTTGAGTCATTGGTCTTTACCATATTAACAACCGGAAGAGCTTTCGTTTGAAACAAAGGCATTTGACTAGGTACTGGATTAGCAGCAGGGCCCGCTCCATAAGATTTAGCCAGGGCAGCTTCCAGCATACTTTGAAATGCACGATCGGAAACCCCGCTTGAAAGCGAACGGTCATTCGCAGTACTCATTGCCGACATGGCTTGCATTTGAATCAAAAACTCCACGTTCTTAAATTCCATGGATCCACCTCATTATGATTATTACCTTTATCTTACCTCATTCGATCCCCTTCGACAATGGAATCTAGTTATTTTTAACACATGTTCCAATTCAACCCAAAACTTGAGAAAAAATAAGTTTATTAGACATATTTAATTGAACAATTGCCACGGAATTTTCCCAAAGATGTACACCCCTGTTCAGTGATATAATGGACTTAACCAAATGGGAAAAACTCTTATTCTTGAGCCTTCTTCTGGCATGCTTCTTCTCTATTGAAGAGAGTTATTGTCAGGATTTTCATGGATATGTTAGGAATGATGTTACTCAAGAATTCTGGTCAATTGTTTCAAGACTTCCTTGAAGCACTCTTTGGTGTCTTACGTCGAATCACCCTTTGTTATTCTTCCCCGTCAGGAAGAATAAACCTGTAGATTTCATGGTGAGTCTTCCTCTATCAGGGGTTCTCTGCCATGTCCCTTTCTGAACATTTCAGAAAGGGTTTTTTTTATGTTTTTTACCAATGTTCTTGGAAAACAAGCATTTTGACAGGGCAGACATCCCGTTTCGATGATTTATTTTTTTATCTTTAAATATTCGGATAAAGCCGAGCATATATTTAAAAACAAAGGAGGGGGTTTTAATGAATAACAAAGTATTTTTGTATCTGGCGTGTGTGTTTGCAGGGTTTGCGTTGTCGATACTGCCTGAAACAGGAACATTCTTAGATGATTTAGACACGTTCTTCTCAGTCGTCGGCTACATTGCCATGGCATTTTTCTCATTAGTACTTATTTATTTTGGTCTTCTCAGCTTCTTTAACAAAAACACTTCTATTTAAACCTTAAACAGGAGGTGGATCATCCGCCTCCTGTTTCTTTTTGAAAAAAATGATTGTTTTCCTGCTTTACAAACCCTAACGAATGAAAAAAATTTGCTAATCCTTCGCTGCCCTCTGGAAGTGTTACTTCCATACGATCTGCTCCTTGTGTGTTCATCCACTTTTCTATTTCCTTACAGAGCTTCGTGCCTATTCCCTCCCTGCGAAAAAACTCTTCTACAAATATTTCATTTATTCGTCCAACTGTCTGCTGCTTGTCATTAGTAACGATACAGCCTAAAACATAGCCCGCCATCTGCCCATGATGTTCAGCAAATAACAAACTTTGGTCGCGCTGTTCCGCTATTAATTGATCGGCTGCCCATTCTTTTCGAAGCCTCAATCTATTCGGTGTACGGTCCTCTTTCTTCCCGTTTCTAGAAACTGCCCGCTCGAATTCAATCGCATATCTTGTGAAATGGATTAAGTCTTTGTTCATCGGCTTTCTAACAGTTAGCATTAAATGTCACCTCCCAAAACCTCAACGATTCCTTAATACTTCTTTGGCAAAGGAACAAACGGGAACAATTTCCAATCGATGATCTTCCGCATATTGTTCTGCATAACGTACAAGTTCTGTAGCTAGTCCCTTTCCCCGTTCCTCCGGATGAACGATTGTATGAGTAATGATCATATCTTCACCACGCTCTTCAAACTTCAACTCAGCTGCCGGCTCCATAGGATCACCTACATAAAAACGCTCTTTTTCCATCTTTATTTTTTCGTTCATTCTTTTTCATCCTCCTCTTCGAACTAATATTCCTGATTTGCTGTCATTGTAGCACGTTTCACCCCTCTGGCATAAAGGAAGAAGAATACAGAAAACTTTGATAAAATAAAGACTACGAGGTGATAGAATGACAGTGAAAATTGGTATTATTCAAATGGATATTGCGTTTGGACAACCCGAAAAAAATCGTCACGCTGCAAAGAGTGCCATTGAAAAGGCAGCGGAAAAAGGTGCGGAATTTATTTTGCTTCCTGAATTATGGACGACCGGTTACGATCTCAGCCGGTTTCCTTCCATCGCAGAAACGCTTGAAGGTCCGACCCATCAATTGCTGAAAGAACTGTGCCAAGCCCATGAAATAACGATTGCTGGCTCTGTGGCAGAAAAAGATAATGGACACTTTTATAATACGTTTGTCGTTTATGATCCATCTGGGGAAAGAAAGGCTTATTATCGCAAAGTCCACCTCTTTCGTTTGATGGATGAGGAGAAATTTTTACACGCGGGAGATAAAGAAGGGCTCTTTGAACTGAATGGAACTCCTATGGCCGGCGTCATTTGCTATGATATTCGTTTTCCTGAATGGATACGTACCCATATGCTTGAAGGATCACGAGCTCTTTGTGTCGTAGCGGAATGGCCGAAGCCGAGGGTTGATCACTGGAGAAGTCTTTTAATCAGCCGTGCGATTGAAAACCAGACATTCGTGATCGCCTGCAACCGTATCGGCAGCGATCCTAACAATACTTTCGGCGGGCATTCAATTATTATTGATCCGTGGGGAAATATTGTTGCTGAAGGCTCTGAAGAAGAAGAGATCCTTACGGGAGATATTGATTTTTCAGCTGTAGAAGCCATTCGGGAACAAATTCCTATTTTCAGGGACCGTCGTCCTGACCTATACAAGTAATCGTTTGGGAGATTAACCAAAGTGAGGAGTTCCCTTATGAATATACTAATGAAAATTGTTGAGGCTCTTATTATCTGTGGAATTTTTTCATTGGCCGTCACTGCATTAGTATTAGTCATCTTCTGGTACCCCCAGCAAAAGAAAAAGCGTGGCATTCAAAAAATTAAAAGCTGGGAATATGGAATCATAACTGTGTTGTCGCTGGCGATTATCCTTGTGGCCGTCGCTGTGAGCACCGTTGTCATTCAGATTTTTCAATCCTAACAAGGAGGATTTTGAAAACCTGGATGATGAACCGGTCAGGAAGGAACCTTTTCAGACGAACAGCAGAAGAATATATGTAGCAATTACATGGTTTTGTCAGGAAATTCTAGCTCCTAAAAATAAACAATCGAGCAGAAATCGTTGGTGATTTCGTACTCGATTGTTCCTGCTTGGATGTTTTTTCTACTCGCTTTGATTTAAAAAGGAGTTTCCTGATAAAAATAATTCGGCGTATCCATCCGGTCCTCATAGGAGCTGTGGAAAATATGGGTGGTTGCAGGGGATACTGGAGGGATTAACCATGTCCAGTCCCCTGTAGCTTCGCGTCCGCACGAATGTTCTTTTTTCTCAAACAGCTGAAACTGCTGGGCAGCTGTATGGTGATCGACCATGCTGACTTTGTCCTCTTTAAAGGAATATAACACGGCTTGGTTCAGCTCTAATAAAGCACGGTCTTTCCACAATGAGGTATTTCTTTTTGTATTCAGCCCCATAGCTTCTGCCACGACAGGAAGCAGATCATATCGAAATTCATCAGCCAAATTCCGGGCACCGATTTCTGTTTCCATGTACCAGCCGTTAAACGGCGCAGCAATATAATCAATCCCGCCGATTTCCAGCCGCATATCGGAAATAATTGGAACCGCATACCATTTTAAATCAAGATCCTTGAACCAATCATAGTCCGGATGACGCAAAGGAACTTCGACCACCTTTTCCTCAGGGATTTCATACCATCTCGGTGTTTCGTTATTCACCTGGATGACTAGCGGAAGAATATCGAAGGAGGTTTCTTTCCCTTTCCAACCCAGAGCCTCACATTTTTGGGTAAATTCTACCGAGGCGGGGTCACCAATAACTCCGTGCTCGCGTTTGTAGCCAGCATAACGAAGGAGTTGATGGTTCCATATTCTTACCTGCATCTTTTCACTCTTTGGCTTGAAAATCGAAATAGTGGAACGGATTCTTCCTTTATTAGTTGCGTAGTCCAAATGATCCAGTAGAGCATCCTTAATTTCTTCGGGGTTGTTCAAGCTTCTGTGATCAAACACTTGGAGGCTTTTCCAAAACAACCGGCCGATACAGCGGTTGCTGTTTCTCCAGGCCATTCGCGCCCCGTGTTCAAGTTCCTCATAGTTGTGTTCATACGTTCCTGTTGCACTTATCGCTTCTTTTATCTCTAACAGCCTTTTCTCCAACTGTTCATTGCTTTTTCCTAATTCCTCATAGCATTGACGAATAAACTGTTCGGCTTGTTGTAATCGTTCTTTATTCACAGCCTTATCCCCCTGTATACTTCGTTGCTCCTCCATACTACCATATTTCCCATGTTACACTCGACTGTGCCATCTTCGATTAGATGCCAACATAAAAAAGCAGCTAATCTGACCACAGATAGCTGCCGCTTCGCCTATAGGCTTTAATTGTTTTTTTCTCAGCCAAAGAACAAGTCTAAGATATTGCTTCCTTTTGATGCTTGCTGGTTATAAAACTCTGAATACCCGCATTTCTTGCAATACACTACTGTGAATTTATTATTTTGGACATCCAGCATCTTAGATAAACCAGATCCTGTCATGGAGACATCCTTTTGGCCTGCATCTTGACTTCCGCATTTTACGCACCCTTCACTCATAAAAAAATCCTCCTTTAAGTATTCTAACTATCAACTACGGAATAGTATCGGAAAAAGTTTCATTTTGCTTTGCGCGCTGCCTGCTGCACAGGGTCCCACACACTGTTATAAGGAGGAGCATAAGCAAGATCAAGATCAAGAAGCTCCTCTACAGTCATCTTGTGAAAAAGCGCTGTGGCCAGAACATCAATTCGTTTATCTGCCCCTTCCCGACCAATCACTTGTCCTCCTAGCAACATTCTTTTATCTTTGTGATACAGCAATTTTATGGTTAACTCATCCCCTGAAGAATAGTAGCCCGCAGCTGCTGTAGAATTGGTGGTAATTGTTTGATAAGGAATATGGCTTTGAACAGCTTCTTTTTCGGACAATCCGGTTCTTGCCAACGTTAAATCAAAAAATTTCAAGATGGAAGTACCGACAATTCCTTTGAATGGTTTTCGGATGTTGACCATATTCAAACCAGCTACTTGACCTTGTTTATTCGCATGAGTTCCAAGTGGGACATAATCGTTCGTATGTTTAATCCGGTGGTACTGTGTGGCACAGTCACCAGCAGCAAAGATATCGTGGATACTTGTTTCCATAAAAGCGTTCACTTGAATGGCGCCCTGATAACTCGTATAAATTCCCGTATCCTCTAAAAACGAGGTGTTTGGAACAACCCCTGCAGCGACGAGCACAAGGTCTGTTTCATATTCTCCACGGTCAGTGACGATCGTCTCTACCCTTGTATTTCCTTTAAACTCTTCGACTGATTCATTTAGGTTCAATTGTATTCTATTCCGTTCAGCTTCTTCGTGGATAAGTTCTCCCATATCCTTATCAAACAACTTCGCCAGCTGTGAGCCTCGGTCGATGATTCTTATCTGCTTATTTCTGGCTGCAAAGGCTTCAGCCATTTCCAAACCAATATATCCCCCGCCTACGATCGTGACTGTTTGGACGCGGTGATCCATACTTTGAATAATCTTCTCTATGTCTGGAATGGTTTTTAATGAATAAATTCCCTGTAATTGTTTTCCTTCCCATGGGGGGACAACCGGGTCTGCACCAGTGGCGATTAGCAGCCGGTCATATTTTTCCTGAAAGGGCTTTCCCGAGTGATGGTCTGTTCCAAAAACAATTTTATGGTCACAGTCCACTTTGGTTACCTCATGACGGGTGCGAGCATCAATACCGTATTGATCTCGAAACGTTTCCGGTGTCCTGGCAATCAATCGATCTGTAGAATCAACATCACCGCTAAGAACATAAGGCAGTCCGCATTGTCCGTACGAGTAAATTTCTCCACGCTCCAGCGTGACGATTTCATGACCTTCACTATTTCTTACCATTTGCATGGCAGCGCTCATTCCCGCTGCATCTCCCCCAATAATAACAAATTTCATATATTCAGCCCCTTCTATACACAAATCTCTACCTTTATCTTTACCCAAATTCAGCAAAAAGCAAAAGAACAGCGGATTATTTTATAAAAAACAGAAACCCCTTTACAAAAAAGAGAACTAACGATATGATCTGTTATTAGACTTTTCAAAATAATTAAAACAAAGGCGGGATGACATGAAACAATTTCCTCAATCTCAATTGCTCAAGCGTCTGCCTGATCAATTCTTTGCTGACTTAGTCAAAAAGCTGAATGCCTATAAAGCTAAAGGACATGATTTACTGAATTTGGGTCAAGGGAATCCCGACCAGCCTACCCCTGAGCATATCGTTAAAGCCTTGCAGGAAGCTACAGAAAAACCGATGTATCACAAATACCCTCCTTTTCAGGGTTTTGATTACTTAAAAGAAGCCGTTGCAAAGTTTTATAAAAGAGAATACGACGTAGACGTAGATGCTGAAACAGAGGTTGCCATAATGTTTGGAAGTAAAACCGGACTCGTTGAATTAAGTCAATGCTTTCTTGATGAGGGAGATGCCGCATTAATTCCTGACCCTGGATATCCGGATTATTGGTCCGGCGTTGCTATGGCCAATGCAAAATTAGTCCCCATGCCGTTATTGAAGGAAAACGACTTTCTTCCTGATTATAGTGCCATAGATAAAGAAGATCTGGAAAAAGCGAAACTGATGTTTTTGAACTATCCGAACAATCCTACTTCTGCAATCGCAGATCAGGCTTTTTTTGAAAAAACCATTCAATTTGCAGACCAGCATGACATTTGTGTCGTTCACGACTTTGCCTATGGAGCAATAGGATTTGATGGGGAAAAACCGATCAGCTTTCTCCAGGTTCCCGGCGCAAAGGATGTAGGCGTGGAAATCTACACATTGTCCAAAACCTACAATATGGCTGGCTGGCGTATTGCTTTTGCTGTCGGAAACAAAAGCGTAATCGAAGCGATTGAGCTTATACAGGATCATTACTATGTAAGTATTTTCGGAGCCCTGCAAGAGGCTGCTGCTTCAGCTCTGCTTGAATCTCAGGAATGTGTAACCGATTTGAAAGATATGTATGAAAAGCGACGCAATTTGTTAGTAGGAGGGCTTCAAAAACTAGGGTATGAAGTAGAACCGTGTAAAGGGTCCTTTTTCGTATGGATGAAGGTGCCGAAGGGATATTCTTCAGAATCCTTTGCAGATGCTCTGCTTGAAAACGCTGGTCTCTTTGTTGCTCCGGGGGTTGGGTTTGGAGCATCTGGAGAATCGTATGTAAGGATTGGATTGAACAATTCTACAGAGACATTAAAAGAAGCGGTTTCCAGATTTCAAACGTTTAAAGAGCTTCATCAATAAATAAAGCCTGCCTCCATGGGCAGGCTCTTTCTATCTGATTACATCGGGTAATCCCGATACCCATTCATCACGCTGATCCATTTCACAGTGGTGAATTTCTCTAATGCCCAGTCCCCTCCAAAACGGCCTAGACCAGATGCTTTTTCTCCACCAAAGGCCACGTGGGCTTCATCGTTCACGGTTTGGTCATTTACATGTATCATTCCTGTTTCCACTTGCTTGGCAAGTTCTACTGCACGGTGAATGTTTTTAGAAAAAATGGCGCCGCTTAAGCCGTAAAGTGATCCATTCGCTGTATCTATCGCTTCCTGTTCACTTGAAACCTTAATTACCGAAGCAACAGGACCAAACAGCTCATTTCTCGCAATAGGCATCTCAGACGTTACCTCTGTCAAAAGTGTCGGCACCATGACGTTGCCATCAAAGTCGCCTCCGAGCACTCTTTCTGCGCCTTCTTCAATACTCGCCTGCAGCGCTCTTTGTATTCTTTCTATCGCTTCTTTATTTATAAGCGGTCCAATCATTGTTTCCTTTTCTGACGGATCTCCTGCTTTTATACCGGCTGCTTTTTGCCTGAACCGTTCTACGAATTCATCGTGGATTTTTTCATGTACGATTAGACGGTTTACCGCCATGCAAATTTGTCCTTGATGAAAGAAGTTTCCGAATGCGGCTGCCTCTGCTGCTTTTTCAAGATCCGCGTCCTCCAAAACGATCATAGCGTTGTTACCGCCAAGTTCAAGAGCAGTATCCTTAATATGTTTCCCCGCTAATTCGCCTATGCGGCTCCCTACTTCAGTAGATCCTGTAAAAGAAATCAGTTTAGGGATCGGATGGGTAACAAATTCATCTCCAATTTCTGCACCCCTCCCTACGACCACATTCACCACTCCTTCAGGAAAGCCGGCTTGCTCAAACAATTCCGCAATGAACAAACCTGATGTTACCGGCGTCTCTGAAGCGGGCTTTACAACAACAGTGTTGCCCGTTGCCACTGCCGGAGCGATGGAGCGCATGGAAAGATGAAAAGGAAAATTCCACGGCCCTATGACTCCAATCACTCCTTTAGGATTGCGGTACACACGGTTTTCTTTCCCCGAGATATTAGAAGGCATAATTTCTCCTTTCACCCGGAATGGAAAGGAAGCTGACTCTTTAATAATGCCCATAGCGGTTTGATATTCCAGTTCTGCTTTGGTGAGGGTACTGCCCGCTTCTTTGACTAGCCAATCGATCAGTTCTTCTTTCCTTTCTTCCATTTTAACTACTAATTTCTCAAAACAGGCTGTTTTTTCTTGTGGAGTCAGGCTTGACCATTGCTTCTGAGCAAGACTTGCCGCTTTATAAGCTTCATCCAGATCTTCCTTATTTGCGGATGGAATCCGTGCAAGGGTCTGATCTGTATAAGGGTTCGTATTATTCACTAGTTTATCGCTAGAGCCATTTTTCCACGTTCCATTAATGTATTGCTGGGTAAATGTTTGCGGACTCATGATAGTTCCTCCTTGTGAGATATAACGTAGTGTCTCCATTCCACAAGGAGAGATCGATGAAACAAACCGGTTATAAACTCAACCTCATATCAACATGCGGGATTCCATCCTCCAAATAAACATCGGATACTTCTCTAAAACCGAAAGAACCGTAAAAATGCCTTAAGTGCTCCTGACCGTGGAGAAAGATAGAAGAAACCCCCTGCTCTTCACTCAAATACTCGACCGCTTTATGAACCAGCTCCCGAGCGTACCCTTTTCCCCGGCTTTCCTTGGCGACAAGAATCCGGCCGATTGCATAATCTTCTTCTTTCGTTAACGGAGGAACAATCCGGCAGTAAGCGAGGATTTCGCCATTATTCTCAAGCCATAAATGCAGACATTCCGGATCCCTGCCATCTATTTCAGGATAGGGACACTCTTGCTCTACAACAAAAATGTTCGTCCGATGCTGCAAAATTTCATACAGCTGAATGGACGTTAAATCATTAAAATCCTTATAATTCCACCTCATCAATACCTCTCCTTTCAATAGCTTTCTTACTAGTTTACTATAGGTTGTTTCTTGATGCTGTCTCACCACACGTTCAAAAATTTTATCAAGATAATAATTTGACGTTTGATGGCTTCTTCAGCGGGAATACATAGGTTACATTATTAAGGAGGATTTTTATGTATGCTTTTGGATTTATTACCTTTATCTCTTAAAAAGTACTTTGAAATGTCTAAACGGCAGCGAAAACATGAAGTTCAGTTAACTTTGTGGTATATGCCTATCGTTTATATTACATTATCGATCATTCTAGCCGTCATTACTTTAACCCTTGATTTAGTAGTTGAGGTCGACCAATACTCGCCGGAGCTGTTAAAAATCGGTTCCAACGCGAATCGAATGCTCGTCAGTACATTAATCGGCGGGATTTTGACACTTAGTGCCTTTACATTAAACTCACTTTTAGTTGTACTGACTAATTTCAGCGGTCAATTTTCCCCGAGAATGCTTATGAATTTCATCTCAGACAAAAATACGCAGCATGCCCTTGGTATTTTCAATGGCAGCTTTGTATATGTACTTGCCATTTTTCTATTTATTGGGAATTCAAACCATGAATATTTTGTCGCTACTCCTGTAACTACCATACTGCTCGCTTTCATCTCTGCGATTACCTTTATCTATTTTATTAACCATGCGACGACTTGGATGCAGGTGCATAACATCACCTACAGCATGAAAAAAGTTTCCGAGGAGATCATTAATAAGACACTTCGGGAAGACTTGGAAGCTTACCGGACAAAGGCTGCAGAAGACTTAATGGAAGAGGAACAAGCTGATGCCCAGTATATGGCCGCTATCAAATCCGGCTACCTGCAGCTCATTAATTATCGGACAATGATTGAAGAAGCGAGAAAAGACAACATTATTATTAAGCTTCATGCCCAAGTGGGAGACTACACTTTAAGAGGAAATCATTTACTTTCTTATTGGGGACCTGGAGCTGACCTCGTTGACGAACAAAAGTATTGTAAAATGATAGAGCTCGGCCATAAAGAAACAGAACTTCAGGATTTACAGATGGGGATGCACAAGCTAGCAGAAATCGGAATTAAAGCGCTCAGCAACGACGATCCTAAAACAGCTACTAATGCGATTCACCAAATGGCAGAACTCATGCTTACTGTCGACAGCTATATTACCTTTACGCCTTATTTGATGGACAATGATAAACAAGTAAGGGTAATCCTGCTCTCTGAATCATTTGATTACTATATGTACAGAGGCTTTGGATTTATCCGGCACTATGCAGGCGATAACCATTTGGTTATTACAGAAATCATCAGCGCACTCGCTATGGTAGCCGAATCCATCGATACTTCAAAGCATGACCCGATTTGGAAGTTTGCCAAAAACACCCTCGATCATATCGAATATAAAGTACTCTATGAACTGGACAAAACTTTCCTTCTGAAATCGTTATATAGGCTTGCTACCATTACTGATAATGATCCAGATTATTATGAAATAGAAGAAAGATTTTATTCGAATACAAATTAAAAATCCGGACAGGATCTGTCCGGATTTTTCTATGAGGGGCAGGTTTTTTATTTTTATATAATATTACCCTTGCGTTGTTATCCTCTATTCAGAGAAAGATAGTATATTGGAAAAAAGATCCATTACACAGACATTCTTCCCCCCTGAAACCAAGCAATTTTTCAGGATACTACAGGATGGTTGATATAAGTACTCCTCTGACTCATTCGCGATTAAACAAGTTTAGCCACCTGCCTGAAATCATAGGGTTTTAGGAAAACACCCCTAATTCCAGACAGGTAAACAATCTCCCTCAATATGCCGCTTTTACCACAGTTTCCGTTGACAATCCATCTTTCGTTTCTTAATATATTACATGAACATATATTCATATACCGTAATAAGGAGGCCATCCATTTATGGGACACCATCATCATCACCATGACCACACAAGTGGAAATATCAAAATCGCATTTTTTCTCAACCTTATTTTTACTATTATAGAAATCATTGGTGGGATATTGACGAACAGTATGGCAATTCTGTCGGATGCTCTGCATGATTTAGGGGATTCATTGTCTCTTGGGCTTGCCTGGTTTTTACAAAACTTTTCTAAAAAAGGGAAAACAGAAGGGTTTTCCTTTGGTTATAAACGATTCTCCTTATTGGCTGCACTCATTAACAGTGTGGTTCTTATCGTTGGGTCTATCTTTATTTTTACAGAAGCTGTGCCAAGGTTATTAAACCCCGCTTCCCCTAATACCCAGGGAATGATGGCTCTTGCTGTACTTGGTATTCTAGTAAACGGGGCCGCTGTCTTTCGTTTAAAAGGCGGGGAATCCATGAATCAGAAGGTCTTGTCATGGCATCTGCTCGAAGATGTGCTCGGATGGGTTGCTGTACTCATTGTAAGTATCGTGATGAATTTTACCGATCTGCCAATATTAGACCCTCTTGCATCTATAGCCATTACGGTCTACATTTTATATAACGTCGTTGTTAATTTTATTAAAACGATGCGTCTGTTCCTTGAAGGGGTACCAGAAAACATCGACCTGTCAAAAATTGAAAAACAAATGGCTGAAGTACAGCGGGTTCATTCCACTCATCACACCCACCTTTGGTCGCTGGATGGAGAACACCATGCATTTTCGAGTCACGTTGTTGTTCCTGCATCCGCTTCTAAAGAAGATATTTGTGCGATAAAAAGCGAAATTAAAGAGATTATTAAACCGATTCACTTTGACCACATCACCATTGAAATTGAATATGAAGATGAATACTGCTCTATGCTCGAACAAGAAAAGAAAGAGAGGGGATTGAATCATGGATGACGAACAGGTATTTCCGAATGACCTCGACGAAGAAACCCTATTTGTCGTAAGCCAAACCTTCAAAGCATTATCTGATCCTACAAGAATCAGGATCCTAAACCTCCTATTTGAAAAAGAATATTCTGTTAATGAAATTGCTGAAAATCTCAAGCTCAGGCAATCAACGGTATCTCACCAGCTCCGTTTCCTGAAAAACCTCCGTCTTGTAAAGTACAGACGAGAAGGTACTTCCATTTATTACTCTCACGATGATGAACACGTCATCAACGTTCTTCAGCAAATGATTAAGCACGCTCTCCACCATTAAAAAAGCTGCCTCTAGGGCAGCTTTTTACATTTCAAGTGTTGCTGGTGTATTTCCTTCTGCATTCATCAGTCGGATACTTTCAGGATAAATTTCAAGCACAATGTAGTCGTTGTCCTGCTTGCTTGTAAACCAGCGTTCCATGTCTTCACTCCATAACCAGTCTTTGATCTTCTGGTCATCTCGAATTTTCGCTTGGCCCTCTACTTCTAAATAAGAGTCGCCAAACCCATGTCCTTCGTAACCAATGAGAATATGCACATTTGGATTTTCTTCAATTTCCTCTGTTTTGTGGGTATCCGCATGAGTCGGAGCATAAAAAGTGAATTCATCATCATTAGAAAATGTCATAAAACGAGAATAAGGTTTGTTATTTCTTACAGTTGCAAGTGTACCTACTGTATGTTGATCTAGAATGTTATAAACTTTCTTTTTAAGTTCCTGCTGGTCCATAGTTGATCTCCTTTCTTGTATCGAAAATTCTTTACTAGTTTTCCTGTATTCAGCTGCTGCTAAACATTTCAATCGTTTAAGTTTGCTTCAGCTTTCCTAGGAAAAAAGATACAAAAAAGTCGTTTTTTATCTCCTATTAAGTGGAACATGAATATTACAAAATGATTACAAGGAGGAAATGATTTATGCAGTTCGTAGCGCGATGGATCAGCGCTGCAATAATTGGAGGATTGGCTGTCTTTAGTTTTACCGTAATGAAAGCCGACGCCTTTCAAATTGACCGGGTGAACGGAGACGACCGGTATGAAACTGCGGTAGAAATTTCGCAAAAAGGATGGAGCAATGGTTCAGACGTGGTGGTGCTAACCCGAGGAGACGAATTTCCAGATGCATTGGCAGGTTCACCTTTAGCCCACGCAAAAGATGCCCCGTTATTACTCACGGAAAAGGATCACTTAACAGCTATTACAAAAAAAGAGATCAACCGCTTAAATCCATCCTCTATTTTCATTCTCGGAGGTCCCGGCGCCGTTTCTTCAAAGATAGAGAAAACTTTAAAAAATACTTTTTCTGCTGAAATCACGCGAATCGCTGGAAATAACCGCTATCAAACAGCAGCTAAAGTGGCAGCCCAACTGCCCGGTAACGACCGTGCGTTTGTCGTAAATGGCAGCCGTTTTCCTGACGCAATGGCGGCAGCACCTTATGCCGCTAGACACGGTCATCCTATTCTACTTACGAAGAGCAGCTATATTCCTCAATCGACACAGGAAGCACTGCGTGGAAAAAAACAAACAACCATTGTCGGTGGTGACGGAGTCGTTAGTCAATCCGTAGAAAATGACCTGCCGAATCCAGAGCGTATTTCTGGAAATACCCGCTATAAAACGTCAGCACAAGCGGTTCTGCATCTCAGAATGGGGCGCCCGGACAATGCCTATGTCGTTACAGGAAATAAATTTGCAGACGGAATAGCCGGTTCCGTGCTCGCAGCAAAATACAATGATCCTATACTCTTAGTGGAAGAAAATTACGTTCCTAATGCCATTAAAATAGCGGTTCATAAACGTGGCCTGGAGAAATTCACGGTATTTGGCGGGTATAACGCTGTCGACCAATATGTGGATACAGAACTTTCTCTGCCGATTCAACTTCTATTGGTGAACAAAGCAAGAGGAATACCTGCTTCCTATAAAGATGACCATCTAGTAAAACCAAATGTCAGATTTCCATCTAATTCAGATCTTCCAAAACATTATATGAGCAGTATTGCTGCCGGGCATCTGGAAAACATGTTTGATGATGCCTGGGCCGCTGGTAAAGAGCTCTATGCAGTCTCCGGTTATCGATCCTATGAGCGGCAAAAAGAAATTCACGAACGAATTACGCGCAACCATGGGTCGGAATATGCAGACAGAGTGAGCGCCGAGCCTGGTCATAGCGAGCACCAAACAGGACTTGCTATGGACGTTTCCAGTCCAGCTGTTGGCTACCAGCTGGTTGAAAGCTTCGCAAACACTGTGGAAGGACGATGGCTTGAACAACATGCTTCAGATTATGGCTTTATCATCCGTTATCCAGACGGGCGTGAACGCGATACGGGCTACACTTACGAACCTTGGCATCTGCGCTACGTCGGAAAATCGATTGCCCGATATATGGACAGAACCAATAAAATTCTAGAAGACTATCTTCGATAAGATTGAAATACTATTGATCTACTTCGGTCTGTTGAGGCATTCCTCAACAGTTTTTTTTTGCTGCAGATTCTATTTTATCTGATGACTTACCCAAGCTATAAAGATACAATCAGACGATCTATTTACCAAATAGCGCGAGCAGTTTGCCCCAGCTTCCTCTAGGCTTTTTCACTTCTTCTTCAAGCCGCTCGTTAAACTCAGTTTGGGAACGCCATTCCTTCTGCTGCTCTTCCCTCATCTGCATTACTTCATTTTTTAACAGTTCGCTTTTTTCCTTCTCTTTTTGCAGCATTTCTTCATAGTGGTTTTTCTGCTGCTCCATTAATTTATCTATTTTTGTATTCATCTTTTGTGTTGAATTCCCAACTCCTGCACTAATGACGTGGTGATCCTGCCGAAGACGGGATACTGTAGTTTTTAACTCAGCCATATCGTTTGTCAACTGCACATTCATTTCCCTGGAAGCCGCCAGTTCCTTCGATAGGAACATGAGGAATTCTTTAAGCTGCCCTGCATCATAAAGCGAAGGATCGTATGTATCGGCTGCCGCTACGCTGGTTTCTTCATTGCTTTTCAACCTTTCTTTCTGATCTAGAACTAAGTCAAGGGCAGTCTCGTCAAGTGGACGCTCTGTATCGCGTATCGCTTTAAGCGCTTCAATATCTGTGTGGACAAAGATTCTACGAACTCCATCTTTAAAGAATTCATAGCCGTTCCGTTCTAAAATTTGACCGTATTTCCGTACCGTTGGCGTTGCGATATTCAGTTCTTCCGCTACTTCTTTCGTCGTGAAAGCTTGTTCATTTGGTTTGATATCGTGTCGCATATCGTCGAACCTCCTTCTCTTTTAAATATGAAGGTTTTTTACTAATTACGCAAGAGTATATCGCCTAACGATTCAAAAAATATCAGCGAGGAACATTTTTCCAAAAAGCCTATTCCGACAATACGTTAGACTGTATCGCCTGGCGATATACCACATTTATTCATCCGTTATGATATGCATAAGTTTAAGGTTGTTGAATTAATGGTATATCGCGTGTATCGCTTTGTATTTTCCATTTTAAAGCGATACGATGACCCGCTACACATGTAGCTCTTACCTGATTCACATCTAGATCCATGTTACATTAGAAATACTTGATCCCCTGCTTCAGAAAGGAAATACAATGACTACTTTACCGTTAAAATTTTATCAACAGCCGACCTTAGAATTAGCAAAATCATTACTAGGATGCAAATTAGTTAAAGAAACAGCAGAAGGCGTTGCTTCAGGCTTCATCGTTGAAACGGAAGCTTATATAGGTCCAAATGACCAAGCAGCCCACAGTTTTAACAATAGGCGAACCAAGAGAACAGAAATTATGTTCGGTGCAGCCGGTCTGACTTACACGTACGTTATGCACACCCATTGCTTGTTTAACGTAGTCAGCGGTCCTGAAGGGTTACCGGAAGCTGTATTAGTTCGTGCAGTAGAACCTGTTCAAGGGCTTGAATTAATGCAGACAAGAAGAAACAATAGGAAGAAAAAGGAGTGGACAAATGGGCCGGGAAAACTTACAAAGGCACTTGGCATACAACGAGAAGATTACGGACATAACCTTACTCAAAAACCGTTGTACATTCAAAAAGGCATACAGCCTAGTCACGTGTCCCATGGTAAACGAATCGGAATCGATAATTCCGGAGAAGCTCGTCACTATCCATGGAGGTTTTGGGTGACGGATAACCCTTATGTGTCAAGATGACAATTAAGAGGTCTTTTTCCCATCCTATAAATCATTCAAAATAAAAGAGTACTTCCCATAAATAAGGAAGTACTCTCTTTCATGTTTTAATTCTTTTTTATAACAGGAATCCAAATCTCACTTCTAAAATTTGGTGAAGACAGATTCTTATCGGCATTCCAAAGTATTTCCGGTCCCTTTTGCTGTTCATAATTGGAAGACGGAAACCATTCAGAATAAATGCGTCCCCAAATGTTTTGCAGTGTGTCAGGAAAAGGGCCGCTGGATTCGAACACTGCCCACGTGGCAGCTTGGACGGTTAGCTTTTCAAAGTGCTCAGGGCACTTGTGAGTAGTGGCCACTCCAATGTAATGATCAAGCTCTCCTTTCTCCTCCATTCTCCCTTCTGAAAAGTTGGTTGACGCTTGAAGAATGCCTGTAGGTTCAACATTGGAAAGCATTTTAAGCTCCTCTATTCCCTGCTCGTTTAAAGACTTCCACATAGCATTGATCTCTGGGTTTATGCCCTGAAAGACGATAGGAACTCTCTTTTTTATCCCCACTATACTAAAAGGATCTTTTACTTCAATCCGGTAGTCCATTTCACTTCCTCCTTTGATGGATAGTTGAAAGGTCATCCGTGGATACGCTTTGAGAGAATGGCCATTCGCTCTTGCTTGTGATGGGTTGATGCCGTGCAGTTTGTAAAACGCTCTTGTAAAGGAATCTGGAGAGTTATACCCATATTTCAAGGCAATATCAATAATCCTGCCATCCTTTTCTGCCAGCTCAAAGGCAGCCAGAGTCAACCGTCTACGACGAATATATTCAGAGAGCGTAATTCCGGCAAGAAAAGAAAACATTCTTGAAAAATGATATTCCGAACATAGCGCCAGCCTGGCTGCTTTTTTAAGATCGATCTCATTTGTAAGATTTTCTTCTATAAATTCTAATGCTTTATTCATATTTTCAAGCGAATCCATGGACGTTAGCCTCCTTTCAACCTAAGAATAGCAGGAAATAAAGATAACCACCCGATCTTCCTTGCCCGTGTCTGCAGGAATAAACCCTCCCTTACATCTGTCCTCCTCCACCGCCTGCCGGAGGGCCTCCTCTACGGGACCTCTCTTTTTCAACCGCCCTTTCCACTTCTTTTTCTTCCTCAATCTTTCCACTCCTTCAGCTCGTTATTATTTATAGTATAAAGAAAGGACAATAGCACTGTAAAAATGCAAAAAAAGCTCAGCCATCGTAATGGTGAGCTTTAAAAGGATCTTGAAGTGTCTACTGCTCTGAACCTTTGTCCTGCCAAAATAAATCGTCAAGTGACTTATCAAGTGCCCAGCAAATAGACAGACACAACTGGAGGGTAGGATTGTATTTTCCAAGTTCAATTAAACCGATGGTCTGTCTGGAAACACCAACCTTTTTCGCCAGCTCCTGCTGCGATAAATCGTGTTCCACCCTTGCCATCTTCAGTTTTTTATTTTTCAAAGTGGATCACCGCTCGTCTTCATCGTCTAGATCTTCCATTTGTTGTTCGTTAACCTTATCACTTTTGTATTTCGCTACTACATAGGGTAACACCATAATACCGAATAATACAGGAATATAAATGAGCAGACATGCAATTAAGATTAGAAAAAAGAAATAAATGGTTTCATCGGTGCTGTCGCCATACAGCTGTGAATTTATAGTTGCAAAGATTAAGGATATTCCGATCCCAACCAGAAGAGCCAGCATAAATTTTTTTGTATTCAGCTTTAGTTTACTCGACCGGTCATGCATTTCCACTTCATCAGAAAAAATGCCAAGAGCAGAGGCTCTGACTAAGTAGTACACTGCGCCTCCCACCAAAATGATTACCTCTGTCCATATATTTGGGTTGGCAGCCTCTGCAAAGAACACTTTATAGACAAGAGAAATACCGCAGATGATTACAACTAAGCTGTACAATTCACGGTAAATTTTGTTTTGAAGTGTGGCAACACGTTCATCCACCTTTTTCTCTCGAAATCCGAATCTCATAAGTTTTCCTCCCTTATCTGCTTAATAATCTGTTTTAGGTAGTCGATAACACGAAAAAACAAATAACAATAAGCTGCGCAATACAGCTGTTGCTGCTTCCTTGGTTCGTCGTTTTCCTCCCCGCATCATTCTGTCCAAACAATTTCTCCTCGTTGTAGGTTCATTTCAATGTTTGAAAGCACCGGTTTCTTTTTTCCAAATGATTTAGACAGATTTTTTAACTCGATGGCCAATGCAAATCACCTCATAAATAAATTGGATTCTACCATTCATTATATATTAAATTTGTCTTAATGCAATATATATTGTTCATTTAGTAAATTATACATATCAAAACACTAAAAAAGCTTCGTTCAAGAAGGAACGAAGCTCGACAGTGGAAGACCGCCGTGTCAATTATGTTTTTTTCTTTGTTTACTGAAAAAGTAATGAAAGGTTAACTCAAATACGAGGAAGGCAATTACTAACCCTCCTGAAACAGAATACGTATTAAAATTCAGTCCGGAAGCTAGAAGACAAACGGCAAATGTCACTCCTCCCATCAAGATGGACCAGAAAAAAATCTTCATTCTTGACCCTCCATAATCAAGGTTTTTCTTTATGAAAAGCTCGTAGTTTCTCCAGTCGTGAGCGGTTATATCTTTGTATGATAATAAAGGGCAAATTAAACAGAATTGCATAAGTAACATTGAGGCATCCGCCAACTGGACTGTTAAAGAAAAAAAAGAATGGCGCCGGCAGAATTTGCAGCCAATGGGATAATTCGGAGCGGTTGGTCTGCATTTCGAATTGCTGAACATTCTCCAGGCTCCGCAGGTATTTCGCTGATTTCCCCGCTCTTCTCCATTTCCGTGCTTCAGGAAGATAGGGCTTCCATTTTTTTATTCGGATCTTTTCGTAAACCGCTCCCCCTTTTTCCCAGTTTTTCAACTTATAAAGAGGCGCAGCCGATAGAATCAATGAATTTGGACTATAGAAGATTATGATACTTAAACTAATATGGATAACCAGCCAAGCCGCGCTATTGATCACAAAAATCAAGAGGAACTTCTTTTCTTCCGGGCCACAATCTTCCGCCCCTTCCACGTTGATTTACCTGATAAATTTCTCATCAGGGAATAAACAAATAATCCAACGAAAAAAAATACGTGCACTGGAAACAATAGTGCATCATACCAGCGTACATTACCAACATCCTGAAGAAAACGATAGAGAAAAAAAGCAATCAGTAAGAAACCTGCAGCAAACTTCCAGTTCATTGACGGAAGTTGAACAAGAAAAGAAATGACCGTAGACAGCCAAGTAATCGTTAAGATCAGCATGAAAGGAGAGGCTGATTTTGCCCCAGAGGCCATGCTTTTTGACCATCCTTCAATGATTGCCCCTAATCCAGCTGGATACATCCGCATGTTCAAGAGATTTTTACCGCTGAATGCATGGATCGTCACTCCTCTAGATTCAGCCTTTCGGCAAAACGTAAGATGCTCAACGATTTCATGCTTCACTGCATAGTGACCTCCTAACTCCCAATAAGTTTTTTCAGGAATGACCATGCAGGCTCCAAAGCCGCCTTTTGTACCTAGGAAATCTCTAAAAACAGAAGTAATCCCCGTGGAAGCAAAGACGACCAAATGAAAAAGCAGCGATAGCTTTTCACGAAAAGACCTCATACAGTGGTACGGATGGATCGTTACTAGTTCATTGCTTTCCATTGTTTCCACGTAACTTCCCAGCCGCTTTACACCATGGTTTTCAAACCAAGTATCTGCATCTAGAAAACAGAAAAACTCTCCTGTGGCTTCTTTTGCACCGTTGTAACAGGCCCACGGTTTTCCTAACCAGCCTTCAGGAAGTGGTGGTGTGCTAATTACTTTTACTCCAAATCCTTCCGCTATTTCACAGGTACGATCTTCTGAATTATCATCAACGACAATCACTTCAAGATGATCTCCCTCGTGAAGGATGGATGGAAGCAGCCGTGTTAAGTTCTCTTCTTCATTGCGGGCAGGAATAATAATCGAAAAAGCAGTAGAGGTTGTACTAGTTTTCAAAGGAAAAGATACTCTATAAAAGAAGAGCAGAAAAGTTGCGGTCACAGCTATGAGCATCATCCACATGATTATCCCTCCGTTGCCATTCCATACCCTGATAGACGATGTCTCACGCGGCTTACATAAAATCGTTTGCAGATTATGACACGTAAATACGGGGTAAGTAGATGAACAAAGTCCAACAGCTTTCTCTTAATGCATACGAGTGAAAGGAAGAAATAACTATGAAAAATACTACCTTGTTCAAGACAATGACTGCCCGCCTGCTGCGATTGCTGCCAAACAAAGCGGAGAAAAAAGCTATGGTTCCTCACCAATCTATTTCGAAAAAAAAAGATTTCTTGATAGAAACAAGCATTAGAGATACGTATATTTCCTGCTATTATCCAAAAAATCCAGTCCGGGAAACGCTGCCTGTTTACATTAATTTTCACGGTGGTGCGTTTATTATGCATTCCAAAGACATGGATGACCCTTACTGTCGTTATCTTGCCAACGAAACTGGCTGGGTTGTCATTAATGTAGATTATGCAAAGGCACCTGAATACCCTTTTCCGGAACCACTTGAGCAATCCTATGAAATCATTGAGTGGATCAAGGTAAGAGCTGGTGATTTGGGGATCGATCCTAAGAAATTTGCTCTCGGAGGGCAGAGTTCAGGAGCAAATATCGCTGCCTCTCTCTGCTTGTTATTAAAACAGAAAAGCAGCACTCTTCCCTTGCTTCAAGTCCTCTCCTGTCCGATGCTTGACCTTGTCACCCCTCATGCCCAGAAACCAGAACATGATTATTTTCGAGCGAAATATCCTCAGATGGCAGGCTTCTTAAATGCCTGTTATGTACCTGATGAAAAAAAGGCAGCAAATCCACTCGCTTCCCCTGTTTTTGCTGATGTCCAAGATACAGCGCCAGCACTGATTATCTCCGCAGGCCACGATGCTTTTGAACCTGAGGCTGAGCTTTATGCCCGGAAGTTAAGAGCGGCAGGCATTCATGTAAGATATGAATCATTTAAGGAATGCACGCACGCCTTTACCCATTTAGGACCAAGAGATAAAGCCATAGAAGCGTGGGACATAATAGCTGAAGAAATAAAAGACTCGCTTTAACATAAAACGAGCTCACTTCTTCTTCATGATCCATTTAATAAAGCCATAATCATGATCGATAAGCCTGCACTGATTAAAATCGACATTGCCCAATCTTTTTTTCTGTTCAAATTAAATAGAAGATTGAGTACGGAACTAATGCAGAAACACACAAGAAATGTGAAGATAAGCATTACAAATGAAAACAAGGGATCCCTCCAAACGTTCTTTATGAAACAGCTGATTTACGGCTGCAGCTTCACAGCCTTTGTAGCGATAAAACTGTTGAAATATTGGTCAACTGTCCGTGTTCCGCCAAAATTATCCTCATAGAAGCCTGTAATCGCAAAGCCGGCATTAATCTGGCCCTGAATTTGGTCTTCAAGGGTGTGTCCAAATTCCAAAGCCAATCCTTTCGCCTTGCACTCCTCTAATTCCGCATCGGTTAAATGTTGGGTTGCTGAGAAAGGGAGCGAATATTTAACATCCAGCACTCCTTCTTCTTCTTTTTTATCATCAAATAAATAGAGAACTGGATTGGTAAAGCCGGCAATCAAGGTGCCTCCTTTTTTTAATACTCTAGCCCCTTCCTTCCAAAGAGGAATCACATCTTCTATGAAAACGTTGGCCACTGGATGAATGATCATGTCAAAGCTTTCATCTTCTAAAAAATCCAGGTTTGTCATTTCTCCTTGAACGGTGTTTAACCTTAACCCATCTCTTTCAGCGACCATTTCATCCTGCTCAAGCTGTTTTTTAGACAGGTCAACCACAGTAACATCTCCACCTGCGGCTGCAAGAACCGGCCCTTGCTGACCTCCTCCCGAAGCAAGGCAGAGGATTTTTACATTCTTTAGATTCACAGGAAACCAGTCGCGGGGAACTGGCCGATCGGTAGTGACGTGAATAGACCATTCCCCATTTTTAGCATTCTCCACCTTCTCCTTACTCACCGGATTGGTATATTTAACTCCATCATCTACTTTTTTATCCCATATTCTGCTATTGTGCTGCGTAATATTCATATTTTCTACTCCTCACTAATCTAAATGATTCACGTGGAACAATTTTCGATAAATACCTCTATATTTCCCGGGAAATGTTCACCGGGGCTGGGTACAAATATATTCATAACATTTTTCCAAAGTGCTTGCACAATCATGGATTCCTTTGCTCTCGATTTCGTAAAGTCCAAATTGATTTTTTGTAATGGTGTAAGGACCGATTTTTACTTGAGTAATGTCCCTTAACTTGGATAATTCTTCATAGACCGGGTCGGACTGATTCCCATTTAATTCAAAAATAGTCGTTTGGTCCATTTACTAGCTCCCTTTCAGCTCATTTGAATTGTTCGGCAGTTTAAAGCAGCTTCTCATATTCCTCTGGGGGAATAAGATCTGTATCGGGTGGTAGATATCCAAGTTTTCTTCCCATTGATACAGCCTGTCCTTTATGATGAAATTCATGGGTCATCGTATGGGTGATCAGCCACAGGACTGTTAATTCTTCATCTTCTCCCTGCCAGGATACCCGCCCCTTCAACTTGCGGTTGTATTCTCTTCCAAACTCCTCTAAAAAACGGGCTGCCAATTGATCAACCTGTTGAAATAACTCTCTTACTTCTTTTACATCGGATGCCTCTCTTGAATTGATAAGCACGTTCTCTTCCTTGAAAGCAAACCTGCCAAGCCATGATTCATAGCACTCTGCCACATGGACGTGAAGATTACGAATTGACCCCCAGCCAAACCCCTCCAGCTCTTTGCAATAATCTTCGTTTTTTAACGTTTCACAATACCGGAAAAACAACTCCCTGGTCATTTTAACTAATTCGTACTGCTGTTTGATAACGTCCATCATTTTCAACTCCGATCGAAAGGGTGATATGGTTGTTCTTCGACTTTCTTTTAGATTTTCCTTCTTTCTTAAAGCACTTAATGGATGTCTTAGGAAAAGAAGGCAAGCATCAGCCAGGCCTTTGACATGCTGGTTTTGGATAATGAGATTATAAAAAAGTGGCTGGGACATAATGAAAAACCTCCCCTCTAAAGCTGAACAATGAAGGGAAAGGAAGTTTGATTAAGACCGGTATGTCCTGTGCCACATCGACCTGCTTTGCAGAAAGATAAACCTTTTGTCAGAGCGGCCAGCTCCCATCACCTTATAAGAAGTTGAAGTTCAACTAACCTAAAAATCCGAACGAGGGTGAAGTCTTATCGTAATAAGTTCACCTTCATTCGGATTTTATATAGCTAAAACTCTTTTGTCCCAGCCCCTAGTCAAACCATCTATCCTTTTACAGAACCTGCCAGTAAACCTCTGACAAAAAATTTGCCTAGTAGTATATAGACAATCAGCGTTGGAAGTGCCGCAAGCAAAGCACCGGCCATTTGCACGTTCCATTGTACAACCTGGCTTCCTGCTAAGTTCTGAAGAGCAACCATAACCGGCTGCTGATCGGATTGGGTTAAAGAGACTGCAAATAAAAATTCGTTCCAAATGTTCGTAAACTGCCATATCGCTACCACGATAAAGCCCGTAAGAGATAACGGAAGCATGATTTTACCATAGATTTTCAGAAAGTTAGCTCCGTCAATTTTTGCGGATTCAATCATTGGGTTTGGAATGCTGGCATAAAAGTTACGAAACATTAACGTAGTAATCGGAAGACCATAAACCACATGGGTGAAAATCAAGCCCGGGATCGAATTATATAAACCAATACTGCGTAAAAACACGATCAGCGGAATAAGAATACTTTGATAAGGAATAAACATTCCGAATAAAATGACCGTAAACACTATTTCTGAACCTTTAAATTTCCATTTCGATAAGACATAACCATTTAACGACCCTAATAATGCTGACAAGATTGTGGCCGGAATAACGAGATAGAAAGAGTTCATTAAGTTTGGGGCAAGCTTCGAAAATGCAGTTTGATAACTGCTGAAATCCAAGGTTTGAGGAAGCTGCCACATCGTATCCAGCGATACTTGGTCAAACGGTTTTAAACTCGTTATAACCAGCACGTATACAGGCATTAAATAAAACAGGCTAAAGGCAATGAGGATGATGTAGATGAGAGGTCTCGTAAGTTTTGCAGCCATTTTAGTCCTCCCTCCTATTTACAAACAAGTATGGAATAATGAAGATCGCTACACTAACGAGAAGGATAATCGCAATAGCGGAACCACCTGCGTAATCATTAGCTCTAAATGTTTTCTCAAACATATATAGAGCAGGAACGTCAGTAACAAAGTTAGCTCCTGGCCCTGTCATTGCATAAATTAAGTCAAAAATTTTCAAAGAAATATGCGCCATGACAATCACTACACTCATTGTAATGGGACGAAGCTGGGGTAAGATGATTTTGAAATACACCTTCCACTCAGAAGCTCCATCGATTCTTGCCGCTTCTTTCAGCTCTTCCGGAATTCCTCTTAAGCCGGCCAGGTACATGGCAAGGGAAAAACCGGTCATTTGCCATACAGCCGCTATCACTATGGCTACGAGGGCAACAGGAATCCCGAACTCGATCTTTCCTATAGGTAATGCCGGGATCACATCTGTACTAACGTACCAAAGCGGCTTTATTCCGAATTTCTCAAGCAATAGGTTTACGCCGGTAGACGGGTTTAACAGCCATTGCCAAATGACCCCTGTAACAACAAAGGACAAGGCCATCGGAAATAAGAAAATATTTCTGAACAAAGACTCTGCTTTAATTTTTTGATCGATCAGAATAGCTAACAGCTGACCGATAAGGGCAACAAATCCGATAAATAAAATGGTAAAGAAGATCGTATTGCGAATATCTGATTGAAAGCGAAAGTCTTTAAACAACGAAATATAATTGGATAATCCATCAAACGAATAGTCAGGAATAAGGGATCGCCAATTACTGAAAGATACATAGCCGGTCCAGCTGATAAATCCATAAACAAAGATTCCGATTAAGAGTAATGATGGTAGGATAAATACTAGTGACCATATACGATCACTGCTTACTCTGTTCACTTCCGCTTCCTCCTTTCAATTCAATGTTTAAATAGAGAAAGGGAGGTTCTTTCCCCTCCCTGTTTCTCTTCATTTAATCTATTATTTTTTGCTCGTCGCATTATTTTGCCGAATCAACTGCTGACTGTAGAGAGGATAAGAATTGATCGACTTTTTGCTGTGTAACAAAAACGTTTACTGCCTGGTTTACTTGAGTTACTACTTGTTCAGGTGCTGCTGAACCGTGAGCAAGACTCGGAACTAACGAAGCGTCCTTAAAGTCTTTGATTGTATCCTTTGCATACGCATCGTACTTGGACATATCCGTATCCGTTCTGGCAGGAATGGAGCCCTTCAGCGGATTGAAAGCATCCTGTCCTTTTTTCGATCCAAGTACCGTTAAGAATTTTTTAACATCTTCTTCATTTCCAATGCCTTTCGGAATACCGAATGTATCTGTGATGACCATGAAGGTCCCTTTTGTATTTGGAGCGACAGACCAGCCGAAATCTTTATTAGGCTTCAAATCCTTGCTTTGGTAGTAACCGCTCGCCCAGTCACCCATAATATTCATTGCAGCCTTCCCATCAGCAACAAGCTGACTGGCATCCTGCCAGGCACGGGCACTGTGATCATCATTGATGTAGCTCAGCACCTTTTTAAAGGTCTCAGCAGATTTCTTAACACGTTCATCATCAAAGCTGACGTCCCCGTCCCAAAGCTTTCCATAATCTTCTGCCCCTAAATTAGCAAGCAGAATATTTTCGAAAACCATCGTGGATGGCCATACGTTTTTGTCTCCTAAAGCCAGCGGAGTGACGCCTTTTGATTTCAGCTGATCAGCCACACTTAAAAACTCATCCCAAGTGGTTGGAGGCTCGATCCCGTTATCTTCAAAAACCTTTTTATTGTAAAAAACTACATTACCGCGGTGAATATCTACAGGTACTGCGTAAATATTTCCGTCCTTACTGACCATATCGATAAGATCCTGAGGAAATACATCTTTCCATCCATTTTCTTCATATAAATCGTTTAACGGCTGCATTTTATCGGCTGCTACCCAGCCTGAAAGCAGCTCATCTCCGCCATGAACTTGAAATGTTGATGGGGATCTCCGCCTTGCATACGGTTAGCCAGCACAGCTTTTGCATTCGTCCCAGCTCCTCCTGCTACAGCAGCGTTTTCCACTTCAATGTCAGGATTTTCTTTCTTAAACTGATCGATGAGTGCATTTAATCCATCTGCTTCTCCACCTGCAGTCCACCAGCTGAACAGCTCAATTTTCCCGTTATCCTCTGAGTTGTCTCCACTATTATCCCCAGAGGAGGAATCGGAGTTATTACAAGCACTTAATCCTATAATGACAACGAACGCAAATAGCCATAAATAACTTCTCTTTAGCAAATTAAAAACCCCTCTCCTAATGATTGTAATCGCTTTCAATTACAATATATCACAGAAGAGAAGGGCTTCATTTACTTTCCTTCTTCACTTTTTTGACATCTATAAGCATTATTTTGACGTCAAGATCATTTCTCGAAACTGAGTTGGTGTAGAACCGATTTTTTTCTTAAATACCCTGCTGAAATAGTTCGGATCCTTATATCCGACCACCGCACTGATCTCCTTTAGAGGTTTATCCGTAGTCGTCAGCAGTTCCTGCGCTTTTGAAATTCGTAATTCAGTCAAGTAATCTATAAAACTCTTTTGAAACCTTTCTTTAAAAAGCTTACTGAAATAATAGGGGTTTAAGGAAACATGCTCCGCAAGCTCTTCTAAAGTCAGAGGGCGGTGATAGTTGTGCTGAATCC